>DATIGS010000260.1:0-16045 GCA_035481425.1 Cellvibrio sp.
GTTAAGGCTCAACAATGACTATTAATATCAATAACGAAACTGAATTTCCGTCTGCCGCTGCGGCAAGTTGGGATCTCAATAAAATCGTGCAGGAGTTGCGCAGTGCGCGCAACGATTGGCGCAGTCGCCGCGGCCGTACCCGCGAGCCGGGGCTGCGTGAGTTGCCATCGCGCGATGTGTTGCAGCAAATTATCAGCGATCTCTGTGGGGCACTTTTTCCCATGCGCCTTGGGCCACAGGAATTGCGCGAGGAAACGGAAGACTATTATGTCGGGCACACGCTTGATGCCGCGTTGAACCAATTGCTGCTGCAAGTGCAGTTGGAATTGTTTTACGTCGCGCGTCAGCAAGGGAAGCAGACTCGCGATGGGATATTAAAAACCCAGGCCAATAATATTGTGCGGTTATTCGCGGCGGCGCTGCCGAATTTGCGGCGCATCCTGGATGTCGATATTCAGGCGGCTTACCAGGGCGATCCTGCGGCGCGCAGTGTCGATGAAGTGCTGCTCTGCTATCCCGGTGTGCTCGCGATTATCCATCACCGTTTGGCGCACACACTCTATCAATTGGAAGTGCCTTTGCTTGCGCGCATTGTCGCCGAGTTGGCCCATTCGCTGACGGGGATTGACATTCATCCCGGAGCGGAAATCGGCAGCGGATTTTTTATCGACCATGGCACAGGTGTAGTAATTGGTGAGACGGCGGTGATTGGCGAGCGGGTGCGGATTTACCAGGCAGTGACACTCGGTGCAAAAACATTTCCAACCGATGAAAAAGGCAATCTGCAAAAAGGCCTGCCGCGTCATCCTATCGTTGAAGATGATGTTGTTATTTATGCGGGGGCGACAGTGTTGGGGCGCATTACTATCGGCAAGGGCTCAACCATTGGCGGTAATGTGTGGCTCACGCGCAGTGTCCCGGCGGGCAGCAGTATTACCCAGGCGAGTTCACGCCATTTACTTCCACAGGAGGCGGGTGTATGAGCCTCGCAATTTATTTCGGCCGTGTCGTTAAACAATTGCGTGAAGAGCATCGCTATTCACAAGAAGTGCTGGCGGATCGCGCCAGCCTTAACCGCACTTATCTGGGTGAGGTGGAGCGCGGTGTTGCAGTTCCATCATTGGCGACGGTTGCCAAAATCGCCACCGCATTAAATCTTTCTGCTGCAGAGTTAGTGGCGCGCAGCGAACGACAGCAATAATTTTTTCTCCTTTTATAAATTTCTTGCATGCGCGCTGTTGATTATTCAGCAGCTTGTGCTGGCTTTTGTGCTGCCCGAATTTGAGGTGAATCAAAATAAATAGTTTGATGGCTTTAGACGGTTGAGCGTTTCTTAGAGCGATGCGATCTTAGCTTAGTGCTTTTTCTCATATGCATTTAGACGATTTTTTTCTTTTTTTATCTCGCAAAAAACACCTACCAGATTTGACATGTTAAAGGAGCCTCGGGATGTCCACCGAAAATGATGTTCAATTAGCGCTTGGCGATAATGCAGCGCGCCAGCTTGCCAATGCCACTAAAACTACCCCGCAATTATCGACAATATCGCCGCGCTGGCTGGTTCATTTTTTACAGTGGGTGCCGGTCGAGGCAGGTATTTTCCGTTTGAACCGCGTGAAAAATCCACGCCAGGTGACAGTGACTTGCTCCCAACGCGATTCCTCGGAAATCAAACCGACCTTTGTGGATTATGAAGATAAACCGCGCGAATATTTTTTAAATGCAGTGACCAGCGTAGTGGATGTGCACACGCGCGTATCGGATTTGTACAACAGCCCGCACGATCAAATCAAAGAACAATTGCGCTTGACCATTGAAACCATCAAAGAGCGTCAGGAAAGCGAATTAATCAACAACCCTGAATATGGTTTGTTAGCAAACGTGGATGAAACCCAACGCATTTCAACACTAACGGGTGCACCTACACCGGATGATATGGATGAGCTGTTGGTAAAAGTCTGGAAAGAACCTGGCTTTTTCCTTGCGCATCCTTTGGCAATTGCCGCGTTCGGCCGTGAATGTACCCGCCGCGGTGTACCTCCACCAACGGTAAGTTTATTCGGCTCACAATTTATTACCTGGCGCGGTGTTCCTTTGATCCCGTCGGATAAATTGCCGATTGATGAAGAGGGTAAAACCAAAATTTTGTTGATTCGCGTTGGCGAAAAACGTCAGGGTGTTGTTGGTTTGTATCAACCGGGATTGGCCGGCCAACAGAGCCCTGGTTTGTCTGTGCGTTTTATGGGTATTGGCCGCAATGCTATCGCCTCCTATTTGATTTCGCTGTATTGCTCGCTCGCTATTCTCACTGAAGATGCCGTAGCGGTATTGGATGATGTTGAAGTGGGTAAGTATCACGACTACCCCGACACTTATAAATAGTCCAGATACTTATAAATAGCCCCGACATTTATAAATAGTCTGGATATTTATAAACAATAACCGCATCGTCGCTGCGCGATTTTTTCGCGCAGCGAATAGCAAACAAATTGAAGAATGCTGAAAGAGTGCCGATATGTCCGAGCATCCAGGTTTGCCTGATCTCCAATCCCTTGCTGCAATGGCCAATGAAATATTCCAGTCGCTGCCCACGGCGGCACTGCCGATGGTGTCCGGTTTGCAGCCCGCTGTTCCTGCTGCCGGTTTTACCAGTGGCCAGCAGCGTCCACAATTAGGCCGCACCAGTGAGACGCCTTCGTTTACCTCGCCTGCAGCGGAGCAGCATGTAGCAGCGGCTCCTGTGCCCACGTATTATTTTGCTGATAATGCCAGCAATTATCCGTTGGCAAATTTGCAGATCGATGAATTGAGCACACAGGTTTCACCTCATGCATTTGGCTTGCCGGATGAAAATGATTTGCGCGATTTATTGGCGGACAATCGTTTTGTCACCAGGGCACCGGCTGCAGCGGCACGACCAGAAATAGCAAATACATCGTCGTTAGCAGTACCTCATGCATTGGAATCCAATGCGGGCGATTATCACCAACCGCAAGCCGGCTCTGATCGTGTGTCACCCAATGCTGCGCATTTACCGGGTGAGCCGGACATCCAGCAATTGCTTGCGGCGGAATTCCGCTTCAGTAAATTCGATGCGCCTGCTCCGTCTGCAACGCCTGCGCCTGACTCGCGCTTTTATTTTCTAGATGCGAATAGCCAGCCGGTATTTGGCAATAGTCCAAAACCCGGGCAGTTTGCAGCAGAGCATTCGGGTTTTGATGTGCATGCCATACGCCGTGATTTTCCGATTTTATCCGAGCGTGTGAATGGCAAGCCTTTGGTGTGGTTTGACAATGCCGCGACTACCCAAAAGCCCAGGAGTGTAATTGAGCGTGTGAGTTATTTTTACGAGCACGAAAATTCCAATATCCATCGCGCTGCCCACGAATTGGCCGCGCGTGCGACTGATGCCTACGAAGGTGCGCGCAACAAGGTTGCCAAATTTATTAATGCCAAATCCGCGAACGATATTATTTTTGTGCGCGGCGCAACTGAAGGTATTAATTTATTGGCGAATACTTTTGGGCAGCAACAGGTGGGCGAAGGCGATGAAATTATCGTGTCGCAGTTGGAGCACCACGCCAATATTGTTCCCTGGTATTTATTAGCCAAACGCGTCGGCGCAAAATTGCGTGTGATTCCCGTTGATGATACCGGCCAGATTTTGTTGGATGAATTTTCCAAACTTATTAATGGCCGCACTAAATTGGTATCGGTCACGCAAGTGTCTAACGCCTTGGGAACGGTTACGCCCATCAAAGAAATTATCGATATCGCCCACGCCAATGGTGTGCCGGTCATTGTGGATGGGGCCCAATCCATTTCCCATATGCGCGTGAATGTGCAAGCGCTCGATGCCGATTTTTTTGTTTTCTCCGGCCACAAAGTATTTGGCCCGACCGGTATAGGTGTGGTTTACGGCAAAGCGGAACATTTGCAAAAAATGCAGCCATGGCAGGGCGGCGGTAATATGATTGCCGATGTCACTTTTGATCGCGTTATTTTTCAGGATGCGCCCAATCGCTTTGAGGCGGGCACCGGCAATATTGCCGATGCAGTGGGTTTGGGGGCGGCGCTGGATTATGTTGATCGCGTTGGTATTGAGCGCATCGCGCGCTATGAACACGATCTGCTTGCCTATGGCACCCAGCGTTTGCAACCGATTCCCGGCGTGCGTTTAATTGGTACGGCGGCGGATAAGGCCAGTGTATTGTCATTTGTATTGGCCGGTTATAAAACGGAAGAGGTGGGCACTGAATTGAATCGCGAAGGTATAGCTGTGCGTTCCGGGCATCATTGTGCGCAACCAATTTTGCGTCGCTTTGGTGTAGAGACAACGGTGCGCCCGAGTTTTGCGTTTTATAACACCTGTGAAGAAATTGATTTGCTGGTATCGGTTGTAGAGCGCTTGGCGCGCGCACGACGTTAATATTAAGCTTGATCTAAAAAAATCGGCGCCTGTTTTGCAGGCGCCGATTTTTTTTGCGTTACATTTTAGTGATGATCAGGCGGGAATATGTTGTCCTCGCTGTACTGCTGGCCGTGCGAGGAAATTTTTCATTACGCGATTTACTTCCGGGTAATTGTGTAATCCCACAATCGCCTCGGCCGCATAAAAGCCGCTTAAAATATTAACCCATGGGAAGATGGCGATATCGGCGATGGTGTACTCGTCGCCCATTATCCACTCTTTTCCCGCGAGTTGTTGATCAAGTACGTTGAGCAGGCGTTTGCTTTCATCTACATAACGCGTTTTGGGGCGTGGGTCTTCAATCTCGCGACCAGCAAAGCGATGGAAAAATCCGAGCTGGCCGAACATAGGGCCAATGCCGCCCATTTGGAACATCAACCACTGGATAGTGTGATAACGCCGCGCCGCATCGCTTGGTAAAAAGCGCCCGTATTTTTCGGCCAGATAAATCAAAATCGCGCCGGACTCAAATAGCGTAATCGATTTTCCACCGGGGCCATCCGGGTCGATAAGCGCAGGGATTTTATTGTTGGGGTTAATCGCTAAAAATTCGGGTGTGAATTGATCGCCCGCACTGATATCAATTTTATGCACATCATAATCCAACCCAAGTTCTTCCAGCATGATGGATACTTTCTGGCCATTGGGTGTGGCGAGTGAATAGAGTTGGAGTTTGTTTGGCGTGTCGGTCATGGCGCTGCCCTTTTTTTGTCGTCGATAATTGATAATTATCTGCCGAAAGATAAGATCAAACGACCTGCTGATGGAAAATCATTTTTACATAAAATTCTATATACAGTCTTGTGTACTAATTAACTATCCACCAGTCAGGTAAAAGTGAAATGACGTGGGGTTGTTGGAAACGTTGGTCCAATAGCCACAAATAACCGCTGTCGGTTTTTTTGCGGATCACGCGCCCAGCCGCCTGGATCACTTTCTGAATACCGGGATAGGTGTAAGTAAAATCATAGCCCTGGCCAAATTGGTTGTGCATGACCTGGCGCAGGTGTTCGTTAATTGGATTGACTTGCGGTAAACCGAGCGTTGCGATGAATGCTCCTTTAAGCGCGTCGCCTGCCAAATCTATTCCCTCGCTAAACGCGCCGCCTAATACTGCCAAGCCCAATAAATTATTCTGTTGGTTAAATTGGGTGATAAATAATTCGCGATCCTGTTCACTCATACGGCGCGACTGCACCACCAATTGGATATTGCTATTGAGCAATTGTTTGCTTAATTGCACCTCTGCTTGCTGGAGAAATTCATAGCTGGAAAAAAATACCAACGCATTACCCGGAGCGCAGTGCAATTGTTGAATAATAATGTCACACAGTGGCTGGATTGCCGCGGAGCGATCTTTGTAGCGTGTTGACAGGTTTGTAGCAATCTTGACTGAGAGTTGATCGCTGCTAAATGGTGAGGGCACTTTGATGTGTACTGTATCCTCCGGTAGCCCCAGCAGGGTTTGGTAGTAGTGCGCGGGATGCAAGGTGGCGGAAAAAAAGCAGGCGCAATGTGCGAAGCTGAGGCGGGCGGCAAGTTGGCGCGCTGGAATCAGGTTGCGCAGTGTCAGTAGTTCTTTTTTGCTGCCCACATTTTGCATATCGATACAAAAATCTTCATCAAAAATCTCGACAATACGCTGGTAATTCAGCGCAGCAAAAAATACTTCCTGGGTGATTCCCTCCTGCACACTGTGGTCAGGATTTTTTTGCAGGAACTCGATATAGATGTTGGTAAAATCTTCCAGTGCAAGCCCCAACTTTTCCGGTAATACCTCCAGCCGTACATAATCCTGTTCTTCTGTTGAAATTATTTTGAGCAGTGCTGACCAGAGTTTATTAATTTTTTCCAGTGATTTTTTTATGGGGGCAGGGGCGGCTTTTTTAGCGGCAAGAAAATCGGCGCGCTGCAATTCGGCAGTGTACATGCTGCGGCCGCGCTCAATCAGGTTGTGGCTTTCATCAACCAGCAGGCTGGGCTGCCATTCGAACTCATTGGTTAACCCCAGCAACAGTGGCGTGCCATCAAAAAAATAATTGACATCGGCAACCACTATATCGACCCAGCGTGCCATCTCCATGCTCAAGTAAAAAGGACAAATAACAAATTTTTGTGCGAGTTGATTGAGTGTGTGTTTATTCAGGATAGGTGTATCAAATGCGGCTTGGCGCGCATGCGGCAATTTGGTGTAAAAATCCAGGGCGTATTGGCAGGAATCGCCACGGCATTTTTTATCCGGCTCCAAACATGCTTTTTCCTGTGCAGTGAGTTCCAGGCTGCGCAGTGGTGTCGCTTTATCGCTGGCGATCAGTTCAATATTTTCCAGCGCTAATTGTTTGCCCGTTGTTTTTGCGGTGAGATAAAAAATTTTATCAACCGGTGTACGCGGCATGGCTTTTAATGTGGGGAAAAGAGCAGCGAGCGTTTTGCCTGTGCCCGTAGGAGCTTCTGCCATTAGCACACGCCCGGTAGCGGCAGATTTATAAACCGCCTCTGCCATGGTGCGCTGCGATGCATGCATAGTTCCATAGGGAAATTGTAATTGCTCAAGCCATTGGTAGAGTACCTGTTGGCGTTGCTGCAATTGTGTATGCCAGGCATGGTATTTTTCGGCGAGCTGCTCAAAAAAATCTTTTAGCTCTGCTGCGCTCCAGGTTTCTTCTAATGGATATTCCTGTTCATCCGCCAGTTCAAAATAAATCAGCGCGAGATTAATGTCATCGCATTCATGTTGCGCGCAATAGAGCCAGCCATAACATTTTGCCTGCGCCCAGTGCAGCTCGCGGTGATTGTCGGGGATGCGTTCCAGCTCGCCATAAAAAGTTTTGATTTCCTCAATGCAATGGCGCGTCGGGTCATAACCATCGGCGCGGCCGCGAAAGGTAATATCGCCATAGGTAATGCTCAATCCCACTTCGGCCTGGTAATCACCCTTGCGTTTGGCGGTGACTTTTTGGTGCCCCTCAATTCCTTCCTGGCCACTGGGTGCCGGCGTAAAGCGTCGATCAAGGCTGCCACTTTTTGCTGCAAACTCCACCAGTGTCCGTATGGCAACAGATTTGGGTTTACTGCCAGCGGACATAACACACCTCGGCTGGAATAGCGTGTTGCGCAAAGTAATCCAGCCAACGTTGTTGGTTGTCCTGGATGCGATCGCCAGGACCTTTGACTTCTATCATGCGATAGGTGTTTTGCTGCGGATAAAATTGGATGAGATCCGGTAAGCCGCTGCGATTGTTTTTGATATCGAATAACAACCGTTCAAAGATGAGTTTTAAATGGCGCGCGGGTATTGCATGCAGGGCGATGTCGAGCAGTTCGCTGGTTAAAAAATTCCAGTTCACAAAATGATTGGCGATATTATTTTTTTCAACCCAGGTCTGGCGAATGCTGTGGCGATAGTGGTCGCTGTCAAATTGCGCCCAAAGAGTTGTAATGCCCGGGCGATTAGCAGCAAAATTTTCCTGATACAAATCCAGCGGTGCACTTTGAAACGGATTGGCAAACGCGCCTTCAATACCGCGAAACATTTCTGGCCACAGCCACAAACCAAACAACCCACCCAGCAGTGCATTTTCGGCGTAAACACAGGGCGTTTCTGCTGTGTGGAGCGATAGCCGCACCACTTCTTCAACGCGCAGGGCATTGCCTTGCTCATCCACCAGTTTTGGCAAAGTGAGTTGTTGCGTGCGGGGTTCGGCGGGTTTTTGTTTATCAAATGTGACACCGGCTTTTTTGGCCAGCCGCGGCGCCATGCGCTGCGCGATTTGAAGTTCCTGTTCATCTTGCGGTGCTTCCAGCAGTTGCTTCAATAAACTCCAGGCATCAGTAAAATGATTTTGTTTTTCCAGCAAGCGCACGCGCCGTTCGCGCGCGGGTGGCAAGTGGCTTTGTTGGTATAGCGCCAGTGCATGTGCGTGTTCGCCGGCACGCTCCAGTTCATACGCGAGCTGGTTGCATAATTTGGCGCGACGCCGCTGTAATTTTTCGCTCGGGCATTGCTCGGATAATTGTGTGGGTAGTTGTGTGCTTATCTGTAGCAAGGCTTCAGTTGAATCTGCCAACTCCAATTGTTCGCGCAATTGCAGCAGCTGGCGATATTGTTCCAGCTCGGCACGGCTGTTAAACAAACGGTGTTGATGGTCGATGGTGTAATTTTCGTAGCGGAATAAACCCAAATCCTGCAGCACAAATTCGGTCAGGTCCTGATAGGCATTGCCAAAAAATAACAACAGGAAATTGCTAATAGTAGTTTGGTTATCCAGATACCAGGCCGCGCCGAATTGATTGTTGGTCCAGCCTTGCCATGTACGTGCATCGGGAAAATGTGCGCCAAGGGTTTGGATTAATAATTCTTTGCGCGCTTGTTTTAAACCCGCCAACTGTTCGCCAAATAATGCGAGCAGCTCCGGTTTGGTGAGATGGTTTGCCAGTGTGTCCAACGAGTGGAGCGTGTCTATGCGAATTAAATTTGCATCCAACAATTGTTGCGCGGCTATATCAATAGAAACAATTTCGGTGTAGTGCAGTTTGTCGCGGCGAAATACTGGCCCTTTACGGCTGGAGAGCCGCACCAAAAGACATTGGGCATCGTGCTCCAATTGATGGAACGCCTGAATGAAATAACGCTCATCATCATTGAGCAAATCTGCATAGCGCTCCCATACCCAGTCCAACATAAAACGGAAGTTGGTCAGGTAGTAATCGGGGGCAAGGTCAGGGATAGGGGTTAACACCGTTTTCGTCGCTATGTAAGGTCATCAGTATTCAGTTGCGTCTATTGAACATTGCCAGCGTTGTTAGCGCAAAATCATCTAAGGTTGCGGCTTGACGCTGGGTCACTGGTTGCCACTATACTGTATATAAGAACAGTATTCGAGTGCTTGTACACCATGTCCCTTAATCCTCCCGATGCCCCGCCCGAGACCACGGCCGCCCCGAGCCTGGAGCAGTTGCTGTGTCGCGAGGATATCTGGCGTGGTGGCTCGTCCCAGGCACCTGCGCGGTTGGCGGTGGACACCGGTTATACACAACTCAATGAGCGGTTGGCTGGCCGCGGTTGGCCCAATGCCAGCTTGATTGAAGTGTGCCAGCCTCCGACCAGCCATGGCGAGTGGCAGCTGTTGTTGCCCGCGTTATTAAACAGCCATAACAACACGCATACCAACAGCCATGGGGGATTGCTGGTATTGCTCAATCCACCGGTAAACCCGTTTGCCCAGGCACTGTTGAAGGCGGGGATCGATCTTGAGCGATTGCTGATTGTAAAGGTAAAAGACAAGGCGGATTTCCTCTCCAGTTTCATCGAGCTTGTCCGCTGCGATGCCTGTGACGCGGTTATGGCCTGGCAGCCGCAACAAGCCCTGGGCTATACCGAGCTGCGTAAATGTGCATTGGCATCGACCGAGGGGCAGGGGATTTATGTGTTATTCCGGCCGGATACCGTGTGCGACCAAAGCTCGCCAGCGGTATTGCGTTTGCGCCTTGAATGGCAGGCGGAGCAGCTGGCGGTCAGGATCTTTAAACAGAAAGGCGAACTGGCCGCAAATAACGCCGTGATCGAATTGCCCCTGCCTTCGGCATGGAAAGGCCTGTTGCCCCATGCACAGCTTGACCAACCCGGTAAACCCAAACCGAAAGTGGCCAGTGTTACGCCAATCCATGGCGGGCGACGCGGCCGTCGTTGAGGTGATGGGTTGTGGCTACATCGTCTTCGCATCAGGCTCGCAAACGGCTCTGGTGGGCACTGCGCCTTCCTGATTTGCCCGCCCATACACTGGGCTTGGCAATCCATGCACCCGAGTTACAGGTGATTGCGGAGCAGCGCCAGGTAGTGTGGATTAGTGGCGCGGCTGAAGCTGCGGGTGTGCACTTGGGAATGGATGCCACCACCGCACAAATGCTGAGTGGTTGTGTGGTGCATGAGCGCAACCCGATGAAAGAACAGCAGCTCCTCGCTGAATTGGCTGAGGTGATGTATCAGTTCAGCCCTTTCATCGAGCTTTATACCAGCGACTCTTATACCAGTGAGTATGGTCCCCAATCTGGTTTGCTACTGGAAATCTCCAGTTGTTTGCTGTTGTTTGGCGGAGTCCAATCGCTCAGCCAAAAAATTGCCCACTGCATTGCATCGCACAATATTTCCCTGGCGATGGGCGCTGGCCACTCCAAAGCGGCGGCATGGCTGTTGTCTTTTGTGAATTATTCGCTGGATGGTGAGCGCGTCGAATTTATCCAGCGCTTGTCGCTCTTGCCCATTGGTCTGCTGCACGATTTTCCCAGGCAGGTGGATGCGCTGGATAAAACCGGTTTCGTCACCTTGGCGGATATTATTCGCCAAATTGAAGCGCAGTCCATCAGCAGTTTTAAAAAACGTTTTGATCATGACTTTGTCGATTATTTGTGTGAGCTATTCGGGATAGATCAGGATTTTCAACAGAGTTCATTGTTTGAAAAACCGGTCACTTATTTTCAACCCGATGAATTTTTTGCAGAAGAAATACAGTTCGATTATCCGCTGCACCAGCATGAACAATTGCAAGTGCCGATGGAAACATTGCTACAAAAACTGGCGGAATATTTGCGCAAGCGGCAATTGCAAACCCAGCATATCGAGTGGATGTTGTCCGATATTTATCACAACCATAATGCGTTGCAGGTGTATGCCGATTCACCGCAAACGCATTGGCGTTTATTGTTCGATCTCTCACTGATCCAATTGGAAAATCGCGATTTACCTTTTGAGGTCGATAGGCTCTCACTCAACTGCCGCACAACATTGCCCCTGCAAGCGCGCAATAATATGTTGGAGTTTGATGCTGCGCGAAAAATCAATCGACAACATTTTTCCATTACCGCCGCAAAATTAAAGGCGCGTCTGGGCGATGCTGCAGTTTACAAACTCAGCTACCGGGATGGTTATCTGCCGAATGACACCAACCAGCGCATTGCATTAACCGATATTTGCCAGCAGGAGTTGCCGGATATTCATCGCCGTGCACAGCGCCCTAATTGGTTATTGGATGCTCCTGCAGCCGTTGAAATGCGCAAGCAGGGGCTATATTGGCGCGGCAAGATTACCTTAATCGCGGGGCCTGAACGCATCCAGGGCAATTGGTGGCGCGAGCCGAGCGCGCGCGATTATTTTATCGGGCTGCGACAAGACCGCCAGCGGTTATGGTTGTTTTGGGATCTGCATAAACAACAATGGTTTGTGCAGGGCATTTTTGCCTGAGGGTATGCGAGGAAAAATCCGATGCGCTATGCCCATCTATTTGCGACTAGCAATTTTACGTTTCTGACTGGCGCATCGCACCCGCAGGAATTGGTGTATCAAGCCGCGGAGTTGGGATATGACTCCATCGCGATCACCGATGAGTGTTCGCTCGCCGGTATTGTGAAAGCGTTTGTCGCGGCAGAGGAGCTGGATTACAAATTAATTGTTGGCAGCCGCTTCCGGCTTTCCAATGGCATGGAGTTAATTGCCGTAGCGCCGACACGCACCGCCTATGCCGAACTTTCCGGTTTTATTACGCTCGCCCGCCGCAGGGCTTCCAAAGGTGAATATGAAGCGCACTTTGAAGATCTGCGTTTTCGTTTGCAGCATTGTTTGATTATTTGGTTGGGTTATTTGGAGCCGGATGGCGTAGCACCGGAAGCTGTTGTTGATCAATTGGCAAAAGCATTTAAAGCGCGTTTGTGGATTGGTATTGACCATCAATGGAGTGGGGGTGAGCAAGAACAATTTGCAGTTTGGTTAGCTTTGAGCCGCCGTAAAAATATTCCGTTGGTCGCTTTCCCGCAAGCGCTTATGCACATCCGTGAGCGAAAGCCCTTGCAAGATGTGCTCACCGCCATTCGCTGCAATTCCTCTATCGACGAATTGGGTACACAACTGCAACCCAATGCCGAGGCCCACCTCAAATCGATTGAACAATTAATGCATTTGTACCCGGATGCGCTCCTTAAAGAAACCTGTGCAATTGCCGATTTGTGTACATTTTCGATGAATGAATTGCGTTATCAATATCCGCATGAATTGGTGCCGCACGGGCGCACACCCATACAACATTTGCGCGAGTTGGTTGAGGCGGGTAAACATCAGCGCTGGCCGCAAGGTGTGCCTGATGATGTGGAAGCCTTACTGGATAAAGAGTTGGCCCTGATTCATGAATTGCGTTATGAATATTATTTTTTAACGGTGCACGATCTGGTGCGCTTTGCGCGCGCGCAAAATATTTTGTGCCAGGGGCGGGGCTCTGCTGCAAATTCTGTAGTGTGCTATTGCTTATTCGTTACCGAAATTGCCCCTGGCCAAATTACGGTCTTGTTCGAACGTTTTATTTCCAAAGACCGCGATGAACCGCCAGATATTGATGTGGATTTTGAGCACGAACGGCGCGAAGAAGTTATCCAATACATCTACCAAAAATACGGACGTGAACGCGCTGCGATTGCGGCAACCGTTATTACCTATCGCTCGCGCAGTGCGGTGCGCGATGTGGGCAAAGCCTTGGGCATGGACGCTGCCTTGATTGATCATCTGGCAAAAAATATCGCATGGTGGGATAAAACCAGTGATTTGCAAATTCGTATGGCGCAAGCGGGCTTGCAGGTGCAACAAAAAATGCTGCAACATTTTTCCAAACTAATTGGGCAGTTGTTAGGCTTCCCTCGGCATTTGTCGCAACACGTGGGCGGCTTTGTAATATCGCAAGAAAAAATTAGCGATCTGGTTCCGGTAGAAAATGCCAGCATGCCTGATCGCACATTAATCCAATGGGATAAAGAAGATCTGGAGTCGATGCGCCTGCTCAAAGTTGATGTGCTGGCGCTGGGAATGTTAACCGCGTTACGTAAAACCCTGTCTTATATCCAGCGCTACAATCCTGCCTTCAAAACCCTCGCGGACATTCCGCGCGAAGATCCTGAAACTTATGAAATGTTATGCAGGGGCGATAGCCACGGGGTTTTTCAAGTTGAATCGCGCGCGCAAATGGCGATGTTGCCGCGGTTACAACCACGCAAATTTTATGATCTGGTCATCCAAATTGCGATTGTGCGCCCCGGGCCTATCCAGGGCGGAATGGTGAATCCTTTTTTGCGGCGGCGCAGTGGCGAAGAGGAGGTAATTTCCCAAGGTAAAGCTGTCGATGAAGTATTGGAGCAGACGTTGGGAGTACCTATTTTTCAAGAACAAGTCATGCGGCTATCGATGGTGGCTGCCGGCTTTACTGGCGAAGAGGCGGATAAATTACGTCGCGCGATTAGTGGTTGGGGCAAGAATAATAAGTTGCTGCTGTTTGAAGAAAAATTTATTAATGGCTTGCTCAGCAATGGTTATGATTTGGATTTTGCAACGCGTTTATTTGAGCAGGTAAAAGGGTTTGGCGGTTTTGGTTTTCCGGAATCGCACTCGGCGAGTTTTGCCTTGTTGTGTTATTCATCCTCGTGGTTGAAATGCCATCATCCTGCTGCATTTTATTGTGCATTATTAAATAGCCAGCCTATGGGTTTTTATTCGCCCTCGCAATTAGTGCAGGATGCACGTCGCCATCGAATCAGTGTCATGCCAGTTGATATTAATCGCAGCCAATTTGAACACTCATTGGAACTGGATACAGCAGGGCGGTGGGGAATACGCTTGGGATTTTGCGAAGTGAAATCACTCGATGTTGATTGTGCCCGGCAAATAGAACACTGGCGCAATGACCAACCTTTTTTATCGCTTGATGATCTTGCGCGCCGCACGGAACTTGGCGCGGCTGAATTACAAATTCTCGCCTCTGCTGATGTGCTAAAAACATTGAGTGGCAACCGCTATGAATCGCGGTGGCGGGCCGCAGCAATTGAACCCTATTCGGTGTTGCTCGATAAAAATAATCATCGTGTGGATGACGATCTGTTCACCCATGCGCCCAGTGAAGAAAACGATGTGTTGGATGACTATCGCACTCTCGGGCTAACATTGCGCCAACATCCGCTAGCGTTGTTACGCAATCAACCACCCTTTAACAAATGCACGCGGCAAGCGGAACTTATCCATATGCGGCACAAAGGTTTTGTGCGTATTGCGGGTTTAGTGACTGGCCACCAGCGTCCGGGCACGGCCAATGGAACCTTGTTCCTGACGTTGGAAGATGAAACTGGCAATGTGAATGTGGTGGTATGGAAAGGAACCCAGGAAACCTATCGCAAGGTGCTGCTGACTGCAAAATTATTAGTCATCAATGGCACCATTGAAATTGCTACTGAACATGTAGCGACACCGGTAATCCATGTGATTGCGGGTCAATTGCATGATTACACGAATGTATTGCACGGGTTGTCGGTGAAGGCGCGGAGCTTTAAATAAATTCTTAAATGAATTTTTTACTGGATTTTTAATTGTATGGACGCGCACGTTAGAATCTGGAAAGTCGATGCTTTCCACATTCTAACGATATTTATTTTCTCGCGTTTACGAAGCGGTTTAGTCCCGGCAAAACCCTTCGCCTTCACGAATCATCAAACAATTTTTTTTGTCGGCTAACCACTTCATGCTGGTGTCTTTGCCATCGCTTGCATGAATGGTTTCTGCTACACCGTCGCGGTCAAAACTGATTCGGTCGCCAAGTGTCCGGCCCGCGTAAGTTTTTGGGCCATCCAAATTTTGAATAGTGAGCGTATAAACGCCCTTGTTTCCTTCGATATTCAGGAATGTACCTTCAGGGCCCTGCCACTTCCCTACCCACGCATCTGTCGCATAGTCGGCGCGTTCGGCATTGTTGACCGCAGTCGCTGCTGAAGAGCTTGAATTGGATACCTCAGTTGCAGAACTCGTAACAGCCGCAACATTCGCTGCGCTCGACGATGTAGTTAAACCGTATAGCTCAGGGTGATTAGGGTCTTTTCTCTCACAGCCACTGACGGCTATCAGTACAGAAGCAAGGGTTAGCAAAGGAATTAATTTAAAAGCAATTAATTTAATTGATGTACTTTTCATAATGGCATCCTTGAAGAGGTTGACTGATGCCCGAGCGGGCAAAGCCCAACACGGATTTCTGTTCACTCTTATTATGGACAGCGCATTTTGAAAAAAGTCGCGCTATCGTCAGGTGCTACCTGCATTTGAGAAAGTTTAAATGCCAATCTGTATTTTAATTTCGTTTTTAAAATCACTTGATTCTATATTTGACGATTTTTAAAAGCTCACTGAAATAAAAGCGGTGGAAATAAAAAACGATGGAAATAAAAAAAGCCACTCGAACGAGTGGCTTTAGGAAGTGATTTTAATTGGCTTGTTTGCCAATATCCTTCGTATTAGACGTTAAATAAAAAGTGCATTACATCGCCATCGCGCACTATATATTCCTTGCCCTCTTTACGGGCTTTGCCCGCATTTTTTGCACCTTGTTCACCGTTGTATTGAACGAAGTCTTCGTACGCAATAGTTTCTGCGCGAATAAAACCTTTTTCAAAATCGGTGTGAATTACACCTGCGGCTTGCGGTGCAGTGGCGCCGACTGGAATCGTCCATGCGCGCACTTCTTTAACGCCAGCGGTAAAGTAAGTTTGCAGGCCGAGCAATTG
>DATIGS010000261.1:0-11221 GCA_035481425.1 Cellvibrio sp.
CAGTTATAAATGAGTTTATTTGCTACCCCAAAACAAAAAGCCCCGTTACTTGCGTAACGGGGCTTTGCTTGTTTGGTGCCCAGAAGAGGACTTGAACCTCCACGACTTGCGTCACCAACACCTGAAGCTGGCGTGTCTACCAATTTCACCATCTGGGCATTCCCAGTGCTTGAGCAGCTGAGGCCGCGCACTATAAATATCGGCCTTGTGGCTGTCAACAGGGTTTTCGGTTTTATTTGTAGGTTTGTCATGTTTGCTGTCCTATAATCCAGCTATACCCGCCAGGATAGTTAAAAACTACCAATATTGATCATAGGATGCCCAATTGACTAAACGTAAAGCCCCGCCCCGCGATGCTTTCGCCGCGCGCGAAGCCGAAAAGTACGAAAATCCCATTCCCAGCCGAGAGTACATTCTCGATCTCCTCGACAGTGCTGATCAGCCTGTAACCCATGAGCAAATGTGTGTGATGCTGAAGCTGACTGGCGATGACCAGATCGAAGCATTGCGTCGCCGCCTGATTGCCATGGCGCGCGATGGCCAGTTGATCAGCAACCGCCGTGACGCCTATGTTCGCCTCGATAAGATCGATGTGGTGCGCGGGCGCGTGCAGGGGCATCGCGATGGTTACGGGTTTGTGATCCGCGCCGATGGGGGCGAAGACATCTATTTGCACAATCGCCAAATGCGCAAGGTGTTTGACGGTGACGAGGTGTTGGTTCGGCTGTCGGGCGAGCAGTATCGCGGTAAGGAGGAGGGCGCGATCGTCGATGTGCTGATCCGCAATACCACGCAACTGGCGGGGCGCTTCTTTAATGAAGAGGGTGTGCAGTTTGTGCGCCCGGAAAACCCGCGCATTACCCATGACATCATGATCCCTTTTGGCTCCTATGGTGGCGCCAAACACGGGCAGATCGTGGTGACAGAAATCACCTCCCAGCCGGATAAAAATCGCTTGCCGACCGGCCGTGTGATCCAGGTGCTGGGTGACCATATGGCGCCGGGCATGGAAATCGAACTGGCGATCCAGGCGCATGGGATTCCAAGTGTGTGGCCGGTGGATGTACTGGCCGAGGCCGCGCGTTTATCCCACGAAGTAGAAGAGAAAGATAAGTTGCATCGCGTGGATGTTCGTCATTTGCCGTTTGTCACAATTGATGGTGAAGATGCGCGCGATTTTGATGATGCCGTCTTATGTGAGCGCCGTCGTGGCGGTTGGCGGTTGTATGTGGCGATCGCTGATGTATCGCATTATGTGCCGGTCGAAAGTGCGTTGGATGTGGAAGCGCGCGCGCGCGGCAATTCGGTGTATTTCCCCGATTATGTTGTGCCCATGTTGCCCGAGGCGATCTCCAATGGTTTGTGCTCGCTGAATCCCCATGTCGATCGTTTGTGCATGGTGTGTGAAATGAATATCAGCGATTCCGGGCGTATTACCGGCTATCAATTTTATGAAGGCGTAATGCATTCGCACGCACGCCTGACATACACCAAAGTGGGGGAAATCCTCACCGGTGAAGGCGAAGCGCGTGAGGCCTTGCGCACCGAATACAAAGCAGTTGTACCGCAATTGGAGTTGCTGCATAAGTTGTATCAATGCTTGCGTGTGGCACGCGATGAGCGCGGAGCAATTGATTTTGAAACTACCGAAACACGCATTCAATTTAATGAAGATCGCAAGATTGAACGCATAGTGCCGATCAAGCGCAATGATGCACACAAATTAATTGAAGA
The DNA here is from genome assembly GCA_035481425.1 of Cellvibrio sp. Taxonomy (GTDB): domain Bacteria; phylum Pseudomonadota; class Gammaproteobacteria; order Pseudomonadales; family Cellvibrionaceae; genus Cellvibrio. Next base: position 1,735 of record DATIGS010000261.1, read on the forward strand.
GTGCATGTTGTGCGCAAACGTATGCGCTGCCAAATTTATCGAAAAACATAATCTGCTTGGATTGTTCCGTGTGCATGAAGGCCCGACTGAAACCAAACTCGCGAATTTACGTGCGTACTTGTCTGAATTAGGTTTGGGCTTGGCGGGTGGCGACAAACCAACACCGGGCGATTACCAACAATTGTTGCAAATGATCCAGGGGCGCAGCGACGGCCATTTAATCCAAACGGTGATGTTGCGCAGTTTGCGCCAAGCGATGTACCAAGTGGAAAACCACGGCCACTTCGGTTTGGGTTACGAAGCTTATACACACTTTACTTCGCCGATTCGCCGCTATCCGGATTTGCTGGTACACCGCGCAATTCGTTCCGTCGTTCGCGGAACTGAGCCGAGCACCCATGTGCGTCGCGTCGACACAGCCAAAGCGATTCCGAAAAAATTTATTTATCCGTATAGCGCAAGCGATATGGTGGTATTTGGTGAGCAGTGTTCGCGCACCGAGCGTCGCGCCGATGAAGCGACACGCGATGTGGTGAGTTGGTTGAAGTGTGAATACCTGCGCGATCAAGTGGGCGCGGTTTACGATGGCCATGTCAGTGCTGTAACCAGCTTCGGTTTGTTTGTTGAGCTCAATGATTTGTATATCGAAGGGCTTATTCACATCACCTCGCTGCCGCACGATTATTATCGCTTTGAGCCGGCGCAACAGCGTTTGGTTGGTGAGCGCACACGCAAAGTATTCGGCTTGGGCGACGAGTTGGTCGTGCGTGTGGTGCGCGTTGATTTGGATAATCGCAAAATTGATTTTGAACTGGAATCTGCCAATGCGGTGCGTCGACCCAAGTCGGCAATTAAGCCCAAAATCGAGAAACGGGGCGGAAAAGCGGGCGGCGCTAAAGTGCCGGGAACTAAACCTGTTGGTAGCAAATCTGCTGGTAATAAATCCACACCAAGTAAATCTACCGAGACGAAAAAGTCGACCACTAAAAAATCCGCAAGCACAAAGGCGGGTACCAAGCTGAAGACGACAAAAGCAAAAACTAAGGCAAATGCTAAAGCGCAATCAACGTCCGCCAAAAATGCGCGCACAAAAAAATCGGCTACGACCAAAACAGTTGCGACCAAAACCGCTGTAGTTGCGCAAGCGCCGGTAGAAAAGGCGGTGCAAGTTGAGAAGCCAGCAGTAGTTGCGAAAAAAACAGTTGCGAAAAAAACGGCGACGGTAAAAGACGCACCTGTTAAAAAGCCGGCTTCAAGTAAAAAAACAACTGCGGCGAAAAAGCCAGCGACAGCAAAAAAAGCATCCGTAGCGAAAACAGAATCCGTTCCAAAATCGACAAGTACCAAGACGAAAGGTGAGGTTGATCATGGCCGTAAAACTGCGAAAACTGCAAGCAAGGCATCACCAACAACAATTCAACCGGCTGCGCAGAAGGCAACAAAAAGCAAGGTTGTCGCTGGGGCTGCGAAGGCTCCTGCTAAAAAGCCGGTGGCTAAGGCTAAGACAACGGAGTGATTGCTGGCTGTGCAGTGAACATTTTGAGTGCAATGAAAAATTAACTCGCGAAATTTATGTAGTGAAAGATCGCATCTTGCGCGAACGGGAAACGCGAATCTCCGAGCGTTAAGCGTGCGTAAGCGATGAAACTAAAATTCAGGAAAGTGTTTTGAAACGTGAACATATCTTTGGCCTGCATTCAGTGCAGGCTTTGCTTAAAAGCGCCCCGCAGCGCGTCGTAGAAATTTTTATGGTGCAGGGGCGCAATGATCAGCGTCTGCAGAAAATTATCAATGCAGCACAGAGCAATGGTATCCATTGCCAAGTGGTGAACCGCAATAAACTTGATGAGCTGGTGGGCGACGAAAACCATCAGGGTGTGGTGGCGATTTGCACACCGGGTGAAACTTACGACGAAGCTTATTTATCCAAATTGATTGAAAACCTGAATGAACCGGCGTTTTTACTAATCCTCGATGGCGTTACCGATCCGCACAACCTCGGCGCTTGTATGCGTTCGGCAGAGGCCGCTGGCGTACATGCGGTCATTGCACCTAAAGATAAATCAGCTGGCATTACTCCTATAGTACGCAAGGTGGCTTGTGGTGCAGCGGAAGTGTTGCCATTTATTCCGGTTACCAACTTGGCCCGTACACTGAAAAACTTGCAGGAGAAGGGCATCTGGTTGTTTGGTGCGGCGGGCGAAGCGGAACATTCGGTTTACGATTCCAACCTCACTGGCCCAATCGGTATTTTGATGGGAGCCGAAGGCGATGGGTTACGTCGGCTAACCCAGGACACCTGTGACCACTTAATGAATATTCCGATGGCGGGTACCGTCAGTAGTTTAAATGTCTCGGTGGCGACCGGTATTTGCCTGTTTGAAGCGGTGCGCCAACGCCGCAAAAAATAGTCCTCCATTTCAAAAGGTGGTGCGCAATAACTTGCGCGCCACGCTTTATTTCTCATTTATCTAGTCTCCGCATATTTTTCTCACTAATTTAAAAATTTTCTTCTAATAAAAGAAAATTTCGCACGCCTGTCAACATTTCATCACTTTGCTGATTGCCATCCCCGAAAGTGGGTGATATATATGGCAACGTTGTCATTTGTTGTTTTAATGTACAAATAATAAATCGGGCCGGGACAGGCCGGATGCTAGTAAGCAGAAGGATGTTGCAATCGGTTACCAGGATGGGTGTGTTTGCCCAAAGTACGGCGCGTTATTTTTAAAAAATAGCCAAGTACTGATCTACGGGACGCCCAAAAAAATCTCAAAACAAATCAAAGAGCTGAAAGAAAATTTTTTAAATTTCTTTACGGGATTCTTTTGTCCAAAAAATACAAAGAGAGAAATGGATCTATGAAAAATTCAATCATTGCACTTGCCGCCATTTGCATGGGCGGCTTATCAACCAGTGCGCTCGCGGTAAATTGTTCAGGTCTTCCGGTATGGAATAGCACAGCTGCCTATGGCGGCAATACCCAGGTACAGGAAGCAGGAAAAGCTTATAAAGCCAACTGGTGGTCGCAGGGGCATAGCCCAGCCAGCTACTCCGGCCAGTGGCAGGAGTGGACGTTGCTCGGCGCTTGCGATGGCGTCGCGTCTTCTTCTGCACCCAGCTCGGTTGCACCGTCTTCTTCCAGTGTTGCGTCCAGCTCGAAATCCTCCAGTTCGGTAGCGATCAGCTCCTCCGTTTTCGGTGGCAATTGCGCATCGCCGCAATATGTTGCGGGCACTGCTTATACGGCGGGCCAGTTGGTGAAAAATGCGGGGAATGAATATCGCTGTATGATTGCCGGTTGGTGTAGTTCTACTGCCGACTGGGCTTATGCACCGGGCACGGGCGCGCATTGGCAGCAGGCTTGGGAATTGGTGAGGTCCTGTGGTGCGGCATCCAGCTCGGCGGTGAGCAGCAGCGCCAGTTCAATTTCCAGTGCGGTGTCATCCAGTCAGTCTTCCAGCAAGTCGTCCAGCAGCTCTACTGGTGGTGGCCGCGTTCCAGGCGATGCCGCTGCGCTGCCAAAACACGTATTGGTGGGGTATTGGCATAACTTTGATAACGGCAGCGGCCTGATTCGTTTGGCCGATGTGGATGCCGCTTGGGATGTCATTGTGATTGCCTTTGTTGACGACGCGGGTAATGGCGCGGTGGATTTCCGGTTAGATCCTGCTTTGAACAAGGCGCAATTTATTGCCGATGTCGCCGCCAAACGCGCGCAGGGTAAAAACATTGTGCTGTCGTACGGCGGTGAAAAAGGCACTGTGACCCTCAACAACTCCACGAACCTTGCCAACTTCGTTAATAGCACCGCAGCCATCATTAATGAGTATGGTTTTGATGGAGTGGATATCGACCTGGAGAGCGGCGCAGAGGTTATGCACGGCGCACCGGTGATCAGCAATATGGTCTCGGCGATCAAGCAGTTGAACGCCATGTACCCGGATCTTTATGTATCTATGGCGCCCGAGCATCCTTATGTCCAGGGTGGCTATGTGGCCTATACCGGCATTTGGGGGGCTTACTTGCCGATGATCGACCAATTGCGCAATGAGCTGGATTTGTTGCATGTGCAGCTGTACAACAATGGCGGTTTGGCTACACCCTATGCGGCGCAAGCCTATCAAGCCGGTACGGTCGATATGATGGTTGCATCGGCGCGCATGCTGATTGAAGGTTTCCCGCTGGCCAATGGCACCGCCGGCACCTTCAAAGGTTTGCGCCCTGATCAGGTTGCACTTGGTCTGCCATCCGGCCCGCGTGCCGCTGGTTCCGGCCAGGCGAGCACAGCAGACATCAACCGTGCAGTGGAATGTTTGGCGAAACGCACCAATTGCGCCACTAACACGCCGTTGACCGCTTATGCCGATTTCCGTGGAGTAATGACCTGGTCGATTAACTGGGACGTGAAAGATGGCCGTATTTTCTCGGTGCCGGTCGGCAATTACCTGAAAACATTGCCTTAAATCATTGCCCTGAAAAACCGGTCGCTGGACGATAAGTCCATCACCGGAATAAAAAACGCCCGCCGGTTTTTCCTGCGGGCGTTTTTTATTGGCGATGGCCTCTGCTATTCTTACTTCGGTGAATTTGCCTGACACATTTTCACGCACGGTCGCTGCGTTGGTTGAACAAATGACGCATCCATAATATTAATAATCGGATTTTTTATGCTTACATTTATAAGAATCGTTAAGTTATTGCTGGTTGTAATCCTGGTTCACGTAGTATCCGCCTGCGCGCCCGAAGTTGGCAGTCCGGAATGGTGTAAATCCATTGAAGAAAAACCCAAGGGCGAACTCACCATGAATGAAGCCAAAGATTACGCCAAAAATTGTGTGTTTAAATAACCCCTCCGGTTTAGCGCATTAATAATTAGAATCCATCGCCGTTGAGAGCATTCCCCTGCCACGGGGGATTGGCCGCGCTTACATGAGAAAGGTCAAATGAAAACCAACTTTCTAAATATCCACGACCTGGTGTTGGTCCTCACAGCAGTGGAGTGCTGTGTGTTGGCGGTGTTATTAAATTTATTGCCCGCCAAACAGGTGCAGCCGCGCCGTATCTTGTCTGCTTTTTTTCTATTGATCGCGCTGGTGTTAACCACCACATTGATCGTTTGGAATGGCGATTTAAAAACGACGCCAATTAATCACTCGCCCTTCATCATTACGATTTTGTCGGCGTGTTTATTGTTGCAGGGGCCGGTGCTGTATTTTTATTTGCGCTCGTTATCGCAACAAGTGGATCTATTTCGCTGGCGCAATGCAGTGCATCTGCTTCCCGCGTTAATCGCAGTGACCTTGTTGGTGGTATTTGACATCAACAGCCTTGAGTGGCAACCCGCAACGGAATTGACCGGTGCAGAAAATGCAGCGGTCGCCTTTGTGTGGGCATTGGTAAAATTATCGCCACTCGGCTACATCATCGCCTGTGTGATTGCCGAATATAAATTGCGCCAGCAGCTACAACATCTGTACTCCGATATTTCTGTTTCCGAATTGAAATTGGCCGATGTAGTGCTCGCCGGTTTTTGTTTGCATTGGTTTTGGTCACTGCTGGCGTATTTACTCGAAGGTATAGTAAGTGCGTCGGTGAGCGATACCCTGGGCATCATCGATAATTACCTCACCGTTATGCTGGTCAATGGATTGTTTGTGTTTGGCCTGATCAACACTCGCCAACTTCTCAGTGTACACGTGGTGCCGGCGGCCAAGCCGGTGCAGCCATCCAAGATGGATCACAAGGTTGAGATCATTGAGAAGGCGATGAATGACGATAAATTATTTTTGGAAAGCAATATCAACCTGGAGCGTTTTGCCGACCAGATTGGTTTAAAGCCGCGCGATATTTCTGCAATTCTAAAAATGCACTACCAGTCTAATTTTTTTGAATTTATCAATCGCTACCGGGTAGAAGAGGCCAAGCGTTTGCTGGTTTTGCCCGAATTAAAAGATGAAACGATTTTGGAAATCATCTACAAATCCGGCTTTAATAGCCCCTCAGCATTTCACCGGTTTTTTAAACGGATGGTAGGTGTGACTCCTACCGAGTTTCGCCAGCGTGGATTGCCGCAGAATAAATAATTGCTGCTTTATATGTGATAAAAAAGCCCGCCGCTAAATACTTAACGGCGGGCTTTTTAATAGTGATGCTTGTGTTTTTACGGTAAGGCTACCGCAACAAAGCGAGCGACTGGTGCACCGGAGCTGTCGAATAAATCCAACACGCTGCCCTGGATTTGATAGCTGCCAATATTGCCTAACACTACATTGAAAGCCTGCGCCTGATCGCCATTGTCCAAACAGGCCATCCGTGTCCCGATCATTTGCCCCAATGTGATTTTATTGCCATCCAGCGTGTAATCACCTGCAATGCGGTTGCAGCCATCAGAACCTGCAACGCGGTTGTCGGAGGCGAAAACCAGATGAGGTTCGCGTTGTTTATCGCTGACAACTACATCTTTTCCATTAAGCCCCACCAGTTTCCAGTAGGTGTTTACCAATTCACTGGTTGTGGATACTGGCGCGGTGTCAGTTGTCGCGCTCGATTCTGGTGTTTGCTCTTTTGGTGAGCAGGCGGACAAACCCAATACCACGCACGATAAAAATACCAAGGTTCTGCTGTTCATTAGATCCTCCTGATGAAGTTTAATGCGATAAATGCAAGCGCTGTGTAAGACAGCTTTGGATTATAACGATAGTCATGTCGCGCTAAAGCAATTTTTGCCAATAGCCCACATCTAACCAGCGGTTAAATTTAAAACCCACCTCTGTAAAGTGCGCTACTTTGTTGAAGCCAAAATGCTCATGAAGTTTCTCACTCGCCGCATTAGGCACCGCAATACATGCCAGTAAAACATGCATCTTTCTCGCAGCCAACTGATCAATCAATTCTTGATAAAGTGCGCGCCCAACTCCTTTCCCCACATGCTTGTGATGTAAATAAACAGTGACTTCGGCGGTGTGTTTATAAGCACTGCGATCCTTCCATTTGCTTGCGTAGGCATAACCGATAATCTCACCTGCATCCTCGCAAACCAGCCATGGGAAGAGCTGCATATAACCCTCAATGCGCCCGCGCATTTGTTCAACGCTAAGCGGTATTTCCTCAAAGGTAATGACTGTGTTTTCGATGTAGTGATTGTAAATGGCGCAGATGGCGGGAACATCCTGAGGGATGCAAGAACGAATGTGCATATAGGCTCCACAGCTATTTAAATGAATGCTCCTGTTTAGGGATGGTAAATGCAGTTATTGATGACAGTAAAGATACGTCTGTTGTAATTAACCAATCTAATCATTATTAAGCATGTTGAACTTGCGGATTTTTGAGTACAGTATTACCCCTGTCAAATTACCAAGCTATTTACAGCAAATTAACTACAGCAATAGAGAATGAGGTCTGGTTATGAAAAAGTACGCATTGGCACTTTCAGCGGTGTTATTAGCAGGCGCCCAGTTTGCGCAAGCGGATGAGTGCAGCTTTACCCTCAACAGCAATGACGCCATGCAATTTGACCAAAAATCCATAACGGTCAACAAAACCTGTAAAGAATTCACTTTGAATCTGGTTCACACCGGCAAGTTGCCGAAAACTGTGATGGGGCATAACTGGGTGTTGGCGACAACAGCAGACTCAAAAGCAGTTGCCAGCGAAGGTATGGCGGCAGGTGCCGATAAAGACTACGTCAAAGCGGACGATGCCCGTGTAATCGCACACACCAAATTGATTGGCGGCGGCGAAACCACTTCAGTAACCTTTCCTGTAAGCAAGTTGACTGCCGGTACTGAGTACACCTATTTCTGCTCGTTCCCTGGCCATATTGCACTTATGCAAGGTACTTTGAGCCTGGCTCCTTAATTCCAGCTTATAGTGCGTCCCAAAAGCCAGGCGAAAGCCTGGCTTTTTTATTTACTATTCCAGTAACTATCTAGATTCCTTCCGTTTCTAAAAATCCAGAATGCATATGCTTTTTCATTCTTGAATTCAGGGGAACATCGCCGCTAAATCCGTATCGTAAATTCTAAAGGGATAAAAAATCGCAGTCGCGAATTTATCTGGACTGAATTTATTGAGGAGGAATTTACAATGGTTAGATCCTGGATTGTTACAGCAAACAGTGGTTGTGCGTCTGTATATTTACAAAAATCACCTTCTGCACCCTTGGAACCCTTAACCCAAATGCGCAATGCTGAGGCGAGTTCGGTAACATCCGAAACCGAATCAGACAAATTAGGTCAGCATGCTGCATCCAATAGTCGCCACGGCGTGGGCGCACCCACCCAGCCCAGTGGATATGAGCCTAATCAAACTCCCGCGCAGCATCATGCGGAAGTATTTGCGCGTCGCCTTGTCGATTTTTTGAAAAAAGGCTATAACGCCAATTCTTTTGAAAAATTATATTTGTTCGCCGCGCCCGAATTTTTGGGTGTGTTGCGGCACTTGTTAGATTCGAACCTGAATTCACTTATCGTTTTGCAAGTCGATAAAGATTATACAAAAGTGACCACAGCGCAGCTGCGCGAATTAATTGCAGCGCAGGTTGCTGCGTAAGAGGTATTTATCATGAGCCTTTCAATTGCAAAAACACCCACCGGCGTCCCGGTTGCAATCATGCAATCTGATCGCATGCAAATTGAAGCCTTATTTGATCAGTTGCAACGCGCCTATCACGATCATAATGCCGACGCGATAATCGCGGCTTATACGCGCGACGCCATTATTTATGATCTGGCACCGCCACTGGCGCATCGTGGCCTGGATGAAAAATCGCTCAGCAGTTGGCTGGATACCTGGGAGGGGCCGCTGGAAATGACGATGCAGGATTTCGATATCACTATCGATGAAAATCTCGCAGTGGCAACTGCGCTCAGCAAAATGCAGGGAACACAAAAGGGCGAATCTAAAACCCTATGGCTGCGTACCACGTTTGCGTTGCGCAAACTTCACGGCCAATGGCTGATCGCCCACGACCATGCATCGGTACCATTTTTAATGGACGGTAGTTTTAAAGCGGCAATTGATTTAACGCCCGATAGCCATTGATTTTTTGATGGTGAATCCAATTTCCCTTAATGTGTGTCAAAGTAGCGAATACTGTTGATAGAAGGGGAAACGGAAGTGTTGACGTTTATTTGTTGGTTATTGTTATGGGCAATTTGTTGGCCGCTGGCGCTACTCGCATTGGTACTCTGGCCTATTGTGTGGTTGATCTCTCTCCCCTTCCGCCTCATTGGAATCACCTTTGAGGCGATCTTCGCTTTTCTCAAAGCATTGCTTTTTTTGCCATCGCGGATTTTAGGTGGGCGTTGAATTTCGTTGTGAATATGCCGATTTTAATAAGCCTATCGACAACAAAGTAACATGCTCGCCAAGTTGGTTAATCCAATCAGAAGCCCTCCCATAAGTGCTATTAGCATGTGTTCCAGTTTTTCATCGTGTCGAGCGGCATCTGCGTAGAAAAAGAGTGCCGCAATAGCAACTA
>DATIGS010000262.1:0-14651 GCA_035481425.1 Cellvibrio sp.
CCGGTGGTGGCATTTACATCGTAATCCCACAGCGGTTGTTGCGGGAATTCCATGCGGCGGACCTGGCCTTTGCTGCTATCCAGCAGATTCAATAAATTGTCGATGGTGAAATAAATTGTGCCTGTGTGGCCTTCGGCAAAACCGGGAATATCCTGTTGCACACTTAAGTCCAGATCAGTTACCCAAGGTTGTGTTCTTGAGTATTTGGGTGCATAGCCACCGGCATAAGCTTCGAGCCCCGCGCTTTTAATAATATCGAGCATGGCTGCATATTTTTCTTCATTGGTGGTTGCGCCTGGCCAGTTGCTGCCGGCCCAATCAATATTCGTATCATTGGGTCCGGTGGGGATGTAGGGCAGATAAACATCGCTGTTTTGGAAATCGCGCTGATCACCAAAATCGTTATCGTTAAATGCATCCAGTGTGTAACTGAGCGGACGACCGGAGCGGCGTTCAAACGCAAGGTTGATGCGCGTTTCATTTTCGCCAAACCAATTGGCTTTGTAGCCCAGGTTAAATACAAAACGGTGCTCAACTTCGTAATAGGCATTGCCCACTAATTCTTCGTTGCGGTTTAGCGTCACATTAAAGTTGTAGTTGGATGATGCAGTGGAGTTGGTTCCCGGATTTACTTCGGTAATATCCTGGTGGGTATAAGCCGCGAACATATTGAAACCATTGTCCCACTCTTTTTGTAAATTGGTGGTCCAGATAATACTGCGTCCGTCTTTGTCGGCATTGGTGAGCATCAAATCGTAATTGTTGGCGAGGCTACCGCTGTACAGGCTTTGGTAAATAATGCGTTGGCCATCGGCAGTGCGGCTTTTTTCAACGCGCGATGTATCCACCCAGAACGATGAATTTTCCTTGTCGATATAATTAAATTCAGTGCTCCACAAATAGCCCGAGCCGATAAATGGAATTGTTAATTCCTGGTCCCAGCCCAATTGGAAACGCCAGTCGGATTCCAATTCATAATCCGGATCAACGTAGTTGGTACTGCCGGTGCCTTTGACGAGCGATGCTTTAACTGATTCAGGCACCTGGCTGAAATCCACATTGGCCGGATTCGCAATCGCCGCATTGGTTGCGCTAGTGGGTGCTGCCACATAGGTAATGCCATCGTTAGTGAATGAGTTAGCTAACCACACATTCGGTTTGCCACCGCTAAAGCGCCCGACACCGCCGCGCAGGGTCATGGTTTCATTTAAATCCCATGCAAAATTGACGCGCGGCAAAAGTATGTCGAGCCCATCCAGGTTTTCGGTGTTGCTGTAACCATAGGTGCTGACAAAGCGCGCATTTTCTTGCGGTACATCATCGGAGGCGAGTTGCTCGTAACGCAAACCAAACGTTAATAATAGTGATGGTGTGATGGTCCAACTGTCTTCAGCATAGAGTGCATGGGTGGTGCGTTTGGCGCTGTAGGCCAGGTCTTCGGTAACGTTGGTGTAAGCATTGCGGTACGCAAGGAGCGATGGTTTTTTGTTAGCAAAATCATCAAGGCTATTAAATTCCCAAACTCCATCAGTGTATTGTCCGAACAGGTTGTAGTAAGTGACGCTTTGGCCTTGATAGCCAAAACGCAATTCATGTTCGCCCAACAGATAAGTGCCGTCCAAATGCAATTGCAATGTTTGTGTGTCGGCGATATTGGCCTGGCGTGCGCGATCAGTACCAAACACAATTTCGTTGCTGCCGATATTCACGGTCACTTCCCCCAGATCCGAGTTGGTGAGTGAATCGGTAGTGAGATCTTTATACGAGAGACCGATTTGCGTACTGAACGCATCACTCCAATCGGAAAACAAATGGGTTGAATAAGTATCCGATTGGGTTTTGATGGTGAACGCATTGGAATTCATCCGCAATTGATAAGCCTGGTCGGAACTGTTGCGATCAAATTCATTCACCTGATTTTGGTAGCTGAAATCCAGGCGGTGTTCGTCATTCAGGTTGATGTCAAATTTCACCAGAATTTTTTCATCGTTCTCGCCTGCGCCGCCGGCAACTGTATCGCTCAAACCATAGGTGTCATTGAGGATTTGCAAAAAGCGATTGTAATCAGCGCTACTGATATTACTGGTGTTGCCGCCCGAACCATTCATGCCATAGAGCGCGGACATATCCTGTTCCATCGCCTCGTAAGAAATAAAATAAAACGCTTTGTCTTGCACTAATGGGCCGCCGACGGTGAAGCCCATGGTGCTCTCTTCACCCAGATCCAGATCGCCGTCGCCTTCAGGATCGCCGGAAAAACTATCGGGCATGGTTTCGTAAAATAATGAGCCATGTAATTCGTTAGTACCGGATTTGGTAACCACATTGACCAGCCCGCCGGAAAAACCGCCCACTTTTGCGGTGAAGGGCGCTGAGTCGACACTGACCTGGCTGATGGCATCCAGCGATACTGGCGGGCGCGCTGTGGGATAGCCACTGAAGTTAAGGCCGAAGTCATCATTCTGGCCGATGCCATCGACGGTGATGTTGTTAAAGCGCGGGTTGTTACCGGCAATACTCATCTGCCCGGATTCATCCACTACCACCATCGGGTTATTGCGCACTATGTCTTTGATGTCGCGATTAAACGCGGGTGTGGTTTTAATATCGTCTTCACTGAATACCGAGCTGGCACCCTTGGTTCCCGATGCGACATAAGTGCCGATGATCACAATTTCTTCCAGCTCGGTTGCTTCAAGTGCTTCCAGTGTTTGGTCGAGGCGTAACACTTTGCCCAGCTGCAAATACAGATCGCGCATTTCTGCATCGCGATAGGCCGTTGAATCGATCGTAATTTTATAGGGCCCGCCAATGCGCAAGCCTTTGATGGAATAACTTCCGGCGCTATTGGTTTTTACTTCGCTGATGGTGCCCGATGGTTCGTGCAGCACAATAATGCGCGTGTCGGCAGCGGGCGTGCCATCGGGTGCCGTGATTTTCCCAAGGATCGACGAGCTGGTGTCCTGTGCGTGTGCGTAGCTGGAAATACCCGCAGCAATGGCGAGGCACAGTGCACTTTTGCGCAGGTGTGCTGTGAGTGGAGCAATGGTTGTTACTGGTGGTTTCATCATATGAGTCCCCAATGAAATTTATAAATGGTTGATCAGTTTTATTGGTTGGCTGGAGCTGATGTAGGTGAAGCTGGTGTTGGTAAAGAAAGAGGCGTTAGGGCCGTCACGCCTTGTTTGGCGCGACGGTCGTAAATACTGTTGAGCAGGCCCGCGAGTCGAATCCCCGCTTGCTGTAGACGCTGTTGCGCGATAGGAATATTTTGGTAAATGTAGGCGTAACCCAATTCGCTACCGGTAGTGCGGTAAATAGTTTCACTCAGCGCCATGGATTCCCCGAGCCAATCGGCGGGGGAACTGGTGAGCAGGGTTTTAAGTTGCTGTTTATCGTTTGTATCAATAAATGCGGCGAACTCGCTGAAGCTCAGATTTTGCGATTCGATCAGCTCTGTGTCCCACAGCGAATGCAGGTTGGTTTTTTCACCAAAAAATGTCAGCGCAATACTATTGCCACCGCGGTCTTCTGCATGCCCGGCATGCATGGGTTGGTGAATATCGCCGACCAGATGCACAAGAAAGCGCAAATAAAACTGGCGTTCTTCAAGCGGTGTTTGTGTGTCTTTAAGTTTTGCAATGCATTGCAAAATTCCGCCGTAAATATCTTTTACATCTTCGCGGCTGTGCGGCGTGTGATACAGGTGCGGATCAAAAGCCGCGCGATCATCGACATTGATGTAATGCCAGCGGCTGGATTCTTTTTGCCAAAAAACGCCCGGTGCCGAGCGCATTTCATCAGCCCAGGTTCCCACTTCTGCCAATGAGTCACCGGCTAACAAAGGGGCGATGGCTTTCTGCGTTGTTTTGGTGAGGTGCATGCTGGCTATCTGCCCGACAATGCGGTGCCCGTTTTGTCCCCAAGCCAAGGCTTGTTCACCGCTGGCGATTAGCAACAGGCCACAGAATACCCGGGCCATCTTCATAATAACTTTCATAACATCTCCACAGCGCAATCGATAATTCAATGAGCCTATGCTGGTGTGTGTGCAGATGATCAGAAAGGATTTGTCAGCATTCAGAATTACCGGTGCCGTTATGTTTAAAAACAACGCGTTAGTGCGAACCAGTAAATTTACTTGTGACAATAAATCGGGTTAACGCCTTGCTTTGGTGCGGAAATGAATTTAATTGTAAGCGGTGAAAACGATCAGGAATGCGGACTGGCTGTATGAGTGCTGATGATTTATGAGGAAACACAACACAAAGCTGACTGCTTTTCTTAAAACCGGACAGGAATTGCGCTATTTATTTGCGATTGTAAACAAATACGAAAAAAATACGAACGCCTCAAAACAGAGGGTATGGAAATTGCAAATTTGTTGACCAGGTATTATTAACTCCAATCGCACATTGTTATGAATGATGTAAAAAAAATAGCACCTGCCAGCTATGCATTCGCACCATTTTTTACGGTGCTTTTTTTTGCGGCCATAGTAGCCATGTGGTTTGCAGGAAAATATAGCCAGAGTGAAGCGGAGTATCATTTGCCTTCGCTTATTGAAGACAGTTACACCTGTGTGGCCGGTAAAAATGTTTCGGAAAAACTAACGGTCTATATGAATGCACGCAGTGTAGCGCCTAGTTTGGGTGAGCTTTTGTGCAGCGATCCGGTGGTGCAACGGCAATATCACCAGGTACAAGTGTATTGGGGCGGCGGCGATGTATCGGACATTACCTTTGTCGGCAAAGGCATAGGCGATTTGGTCAACACCAAAGACAATATAGTGCAAGCTTTTGATGCAGAAAAAACCCATGGCTATAAGCGCTTGGCCAGCTATGCGCAATATCAGGCCTACCTTATCGGGCGCGATGAAAAACCGGAGCTTACGCGCGAATATTTGCTCGGCCAGCGTATAGGTTTACTGGATTATCCTTCCAGCCGCTCGGGTCATATTATTCCCATGCACCTGTTTCGCGAACTGGGTTTGCGCGAGGACCAGATTACCATTGTGTATAGCAATAGCCACGCAAGCCTGCGCGAGTTATTGGCCAATAATCAAGTTGATATGATTGCCAGTTATTGGGCGGATGAAGATCGCGCACGCTTTTCTGAAAATTATATTCAAGCAATAGGCGAGAGCGATGTGCGTGGCAGTAGTTGGTATATGAAAATGAACGGGCGCAATACCGATTTGTATTGCGCATTACAAACCGCATTGGGTTCATTAGCGCAACAACAGCAATCCACCTATTTTGGTGATTTGAATTTTGTTGAAGCTTGCCCACAGCAGTTGGTGGGACGCTAATGCAAAGTCCTGGCATCACTTATTGGGGGCGCAAGTTACCGCCGTATTCGTGGAGCGGCTTGGGCGCCAGCATAAAGAGCATTAATCGATATCAGATTGGCTGCTTTTTTATTTTTTATCTCGCGCTACAGGCTTCCTATTTTTTCGGTTTATCGCTGCAGCAAGAGTTCAGGATAGAGCGCCATATACTGGCGGTTGAAAATCGCATTTCGCTAGACCTTCCCCGCCTTTCGCTGCCGAATCCGCTATTAAATATTGCCGGCAATCCTGCGCAAATCCGCGACTATCTGGATCGCCTTAATCGCCTGTTGGAGCAGCAACAAACACCGGTGCGGGTAATCAGTTTGCAGCAGTTTGCGGCAGGCGATATTTCTGACGCTGGATTAATGCGGGCCAGCGAACAGGCGCATTCGCATATGCAAGTGGAGCGAACATTATACGTGCCGGGCCAGACGATAAATTTAACCATGGGCGTATGCCAATTGACGTTTTGGCAAACGCTATCCGTTTTTCCGGTAGTCGCATCGATGTTATTGGGCGTGTTGGCTTTCCCTTTTCTGCACGCCAAAACGCCAGAGGAAATTACTGGCAATGAGATTGTGGCAACAGAAAATTCAGCTGCAAAAAACGCAGCGTTGATTCTTGATTTGGAAAATAAATGTTTGCGCTTTGGCACTGCCCATGTGTCGGTGTTGCTCGCTAACAAGCCTCTGTGTTTTTATGCGGCTTTGTTGACCTATTGCCAGCGACATCCGGGGGCAAGATTGTGCCAGCATGCGCCCTTGCCGGAGGAGTTATTGGCGCTGGCGAACCAATATTTTTTACGTTTGGTTGCCTTGGGCCATACGATTCGCAAACGTCCGGATTTTGATATGAACCTGGAAAAGATGTTGAGCGAAATCCGCGCGGCGCTGGACGAATTGCTGCTTGATCATCCGCACCACAAAACATTTTTTTATCCTCCCAAAGCCCTCGGTGAGGGCTCGCGTTCGAAAGTACACAACTTTGCACTGCTGCACATAGCGGAGGCGTACTGGACGATTAAGGGAAAATAACTAACAGCGCCATCGCGCTCTTATTCAATAGTAATTAGTTGCTCCAGTTTGCGCTTGGTCACCTCTGCTGCCGGTAGCGAGTAGTCATTATTATGCAAGGCGGCTTCCCATGAGCCATAGACGGGATTGGGCAATAGAAACCATTTTTTCCCCCACAGGGATTCGTAGGTTTTGGCCAGCTCGACCCGATCTTGCGGTGTGCCTTTGGCGCCCGATGAAAAATCACCGAAGTCGTCACCCACCAGTGCGATCACGCGAAAATTTTTGATGACGTGAGTGCGCCTTGAACTTTTGTCCGACGAGTTCCAGCCGTTTTCATTTTTCATGAGCACTACATCAATATCGGTACGCACGGGCAATTTTTGGTTGAGCAGGTTGGTGCGCGTATCTTGTTCCTGGGTTGCTTCGCGGTTGGTCACATAAAAAATGGTGACGCCCTGTGCATGTGCCGCATCCAGAAACGCTTTTGCGCCTGGAATCGGCTTTGCCGAAGCGCGTTGTGTCCATTGCTCCCAATCATTTTGGTTAAAGGTTTTGCGATCTTTAATCAGTTGCGCCTGGAAGGGCAGGTTGTCCAGCACGGTTTCGTCTATATCGACAATAACAGCCGGGGGCATGGCCGTGTAATTGCCGATTTGTTCCAGTGCAGCGCTCCAGGTTTTATCGGCCAGTGCGGGCGCAATGGCTTTGGTTGCCTGTGCATAGGTATTCAGGCTCAATGCTTGATATTCGGCAGAACCCTGCATCCACAAAACGGCATTCAACCGTTCATTGGATTCTGGCAAGGGAGGTGTGCTGCTGCAGGCACTTATGCCGCAGACCGCAGCGAGTGCGAAACATAGCTTACCGATTTTGCGTTGCTGCAAAGCCATAATATTTTCCTGTAATGTATTTTAAGGGCGAGGTGGGCAATCGATTAATTCAAAGTCGGTGTCGTAGCAAATATACATTTCGCTTTCGCGGAACAGCAGGTGTTTATTTTTTAGTGGTGGGTTGTGGTGCTTCATCCAGCGTTCCAGTTCAGCATGCGACATGTGTTGTTGTGGCAGTTTTAGTGCATCAAATAATTCTTTCGATTTTTCAAAGTAGGCGGGCGCCGAATCAAAATCGCAGGCGCCGTGCTTTTCCCATTCGGCTTGCAAAAGTGCTGCACCCGGAGACATGCATAAATAAGGTTGTATTTCAGAAAATGGCAGCGCAGGCAAATCGCCGCGGCAAAAACGTGGGTGGTTTTTTATTTCTGTAAGGTCGGTGCATTGTGCCAGTGATTTTCCGGCGCAAGATGATGCCCAGAGGCCATGCAATATCCAACCAAAGCGATTGCCAGAAAAACATTGGAACTGGTTTTCCTGTTGCAGTTTTTCAGTTGTTTTTTGATTGGTCGCTTTGTGGAGCTCCGCCTGGATTTTTTCGCAGTGCGCCGCCGACCAATTCACCGCCAGTTTGTAGTAATCAGTGGGCGCATCGGGATTTGCTCCGAAATAATCGCTCGCCATATCAAAGTCATAATTGCCCGGCGCGCTTGCAGGCAAGCTACATGCTGGCGTTTGTGCTAAAGCATCAGTACCCATACAACCCAAAAACAAACCGATGATTGCGTGTTTAACGAGGATGTTGATGCGCATCATTATTCCTGTGCGCTCGGGTAGTGATGCTGGTACCAATGGTGTGCGATGGCGTCGCGGCGACATACCCATACATCCTGGTATTGCAAAATATAGCGGATGAATTTTTCAAGCGACTGGATGCGCCCGGGTCGGCCGATAATGCGGCAGTGCAAACCCACGTTTAACATTTTGGGCGCGAATTCGCCTTCGGCGTAGAGCGCATCAAAACTGTCTTTGAGATAGGTAAAAAATTGGTCGCCACAATTAAAACCCTGTGCTGCAGCAAAACGCATATCGTTGCTATCGAGGGTGTAGGGAATAATTAAATGCGGTTTGTTGTTGTGATAGTCGTGCGTCCAATAGGGCAGGTCATCGGCGTAGGAATCCGAGTCATATAAAAATCCGCCTTGCTCCAACACCAGTGCGCGGGTGTTAGGACTATCGCGCCCGGTGTACCAACCGAGCGGACGCGAACCGGTCACGCGCGTGTGAATTTCTATCGCGGTTTTAATCTGTTCGCGTTCGACTTCTTCGGGCATAAATTGATGGTCGATCCAGCGGTAGCCGTGGCTGGCAATTTCCCACTCGGATTTCAGCATGGCTTCAACCGCTTCCGGATTGCGTTCCAATGCCATGGCCACGCCGTAAACGGTGACCGGTAATTGGTATTTATTGAACAGGCGATGCAAACGCCAGAAGCCCGCGCGGCTGCCGTATTCGTAAAGCGATTCCATGCTCATATGGCGTGCTTCAAATGCACGTGCGCCTATGATCTCGGATAAAAATGTTTCCGAGGCCGGATCGCCATGCAGCACACAATTCTCTGCTCCTTCCTCGTAATTAATAACGAACTGCACGGCGATGCGTGCGCTGCCGGGCCAATTGGCATGGGGCGGATTGGCGCCATAGCCGTGCAGGTCGCGTGGATATGAAGAGGGTGGTTTGTTATTGGTCATTCGCGTTATCGCTCACAGGGTTACAGCGCGTGCTGTTATAGAAATATCTACTAAAACTCTAAACACGCGCGGAGTTTTGTCAAAGCTCATCAAATTCTATGCCATCGCTCAGGTTGGGCTTTTACGGGGTTTTTAACCGTATTCCGCAATATTACTGGGCAAAAATAAAATCCCTGCACCAGATTAAAACAAATCCCGTCCATCTGGACAGGATATTGCTCGCCAGACTCAGCAGTGGCGCGAAAGCACGCCTCTGGTATCACAATTGCATTGCCCCTCCTGTTTTTATGTCTGCTTTGCGATTCATTTATCGCTGCTCTGTTTATGGTTTTTCCGTTCAGTGCTTTTTTATTTTTTCTTATCGCTATTCAGGGATTTTATTTATGCCGTTATCAACCTTGCATTCCCTGGTGTCTGCCGGGCGCAGCGCCGTACTTGCTGCTTTTGTTTCATTTGCTTCCATCAGTGCTCATGCCACTGTCTCCAATGACTGGTTTGAACAGTTCAAAACTACCGCCAGTGATGAAGACTTGTATCGCTTTTTATATGCGATGCCCAAGGGCGGCGATTTGCACAACCACATCAGCGGTGCGGTTATGTCCGGCTGGTGGTATGAACTGGCGCTCGCGCAAAAACAATATGGCTATGAGTTCTATACCAAAGTGCGCATTAATAATTGCCGCGATTTTGGCAACAACGAATTTGCCCGTCGGCCGTATTTAATGTTGTTCAACAATTTGATGGCGTCCAGCTACAACCAATTGCCGGACTGCGAAAAATCCGAATACAAACGTTTGGAGGATTTAACTGAAAAAGAAAAAACCGGTTGGGTGCAAAGTTTTATGCTCAACCATCAGCACGAGGGGCGCGATGAATTTTTCCAAACCCATTGGCAGCGCCTGGACCAATTGCTTTACAGCCCCTATTTAATTGCCGAAGTGCTGTACAAAAATATGGAAGCCTTTGGTGCGGAGGGAATGATTTATCTGGAAACCATGTTGGAGGCTGGCGGTTATTTTAAGCCCGATGGCAGCGCGATCAGCGAGGATGATGCGGTAGCAATTTTCCGCAAGCGCCTCGCACAGCCAGACGCAAAAAAGACTGGCGTTACCGTGCGTTTCCAGGATTCCATTTTGCGCTTTGTGCCAGGTGCAGAAGATGCGCTGCGCGCGTCCTACGATATAGTCTCGCGTCATCGCGATCTATACGTGGCGGTAAATATGGTGGGGCGCGAAGATAATGACAAAGGTTATCCGCTGCGTTTTACCAAAACCCTGCGCGAGTTGCGCCACAAATACAACAACGTGCGCCTGTCGGTACATGCCGGTGAAGTGGATGAACCAAACCATCATATCCGCGATACCTTAATGCTCGGTGCAGATCGTATCGGCCACGGCGTCAACCTGATTACCGATCCGGATTTGTTGCGCGAAATGCGCCACGGGCCCTATCTGATTGAAATCAATTTAATTTCCAATTTGCTGCTCGAATATGTGAGCGATTATTCGCAGCATCCCTTCCCTGAATATTTGCGTTTGGGAATTCCCGTTGCGCTTTCAACCGATGATCGCGGCATGTGGGATTCCAATCTGACCGACGAATTTTTTGTTGCCGTTAAAGAATTTAATTTGTCGTGGGACGAATTATTGCTGCTCAGCCGCAATTCGTTGCAATACAGCTTTGTCGAGGACGACATCAAAGCGCAGCTGCTTTCTACCTACAACAAACGCGCCGAGCAATTTGCAAAACAATTTCGCGCTAAAGGTATTGCCGGTTTGAGCGAAGCAAAACCTGTCTCTTATGGCTTCACCTGCAAACGCTATTCGCTGTGCAATTTTAACTAAAGGTACGGGTGCAACATATTGGTTCAAGTGAGCGTGCGTGGCGCTTTATTTTGCATCAATAATTTAGCCTGTTGCACCCACATCCAAGCTCCGTTTAATCCTGATTTTTTAAATTTTTAATCAATTGAACTGTATTTTAATACTTATAAATAATTGAAAAATAAGGAAATTAATGTGCATCGTTTTAAAAAATAACCAGTTAGACAGGAAATGGCATAGCGCTTGCAATTTCCCGGTCAGCTGTCCTGATACACATTATTAGACACCCTTGGAGTGCACTTGCTATGACCGTACACAATCGTTTTACCCGCAATAAACTCGCTTTGTTAATCAGCATGGGCTGCGTGGTTGCATCAACGTCCGCATGGTCTGCAGAAGAAGTGGCAGCCGCTGCTGCACCTGTCGCAGTTGCCGGTGCGGTGGAAGAGACCCTGGTAGTGGGCGACACCATGGGCTTGATGACCAAACAAGGTAAATCTGCATTTGGTTTTAATAAACCGATTGAAGAAACACCGCGCAGTTTGAGTACCGTAAGCTCCGACATGATGGAGGCTTACAACATCAGTGACATCGATGATCTGGTGTTGGTATCACCCGGTGCATTTACCCAATCGTTCTTTGGTGTTGCAGGTTCACTCGATGTGCGCGGCACACCCGGTGAAGTTTATTTCCGCGGCATGCGCCGTGTGAATAACCCGGGTAACTATCCAACACCGATTGGTGCTTCTGATCGCGTTGATATTGTGCGCGGCCCGGCATCGCCAATTTATGGTCCATCAAAAATTGGTGGCTATTTAAACTTCGAGCCCAAGTCGGCACGTGTTGAATCAGGCCAATACCTCGATAAACCGGAAGGACAATTTACGGTAACGCGCGGCAGCTGGGACAAAAATGTTGTCACCGCTGAAGTAGGCGGCCCGGGTTCTGTCGGCGGAAAAGATTTTGGTTACTACATTTATGCTGAAACGGAAAACTCCGGCAGCTATTACGAAAATTCCGCTACTGACCAGAACGTATTGCAAGCGGCATTTAACGTCGAGATATCACCGTCTACACGCGTTGAATTCGGTGGTATGTATCACGAGTATGATGGCAACCAAATCGCTGGTTGGAACCGTCTTACACAAGATTTGATTGACCACGGCACTTATATTACCGGTACTGCGCAATCAGTTGATTTGAATGGCGATGGCTTTAATTCACCCGATGAATTTGATGCATGGTCTGGTCTGGCATCGAACAATTTCTTTGTGCCAGGCTCTGCTGCAACCGATGCCGATATGAACCCGGCCTGGGCGCTGGAAAATGTGGGCACCGCAAAACTGGATGGCAGCCAAACCATGGTTTCGCCGGATGATGTGTTACAGACCACGGTTGGCACTTTCTATTTCGATACCATCCATGAAGCATCTGACTCATTCACAGTTACCAATAAGTTCTTCTATGAAGAGTTGGAAAACATCAACGAAAACGCATACGGCTTTTCACAATTTGTGGATAGTTATGCGGTGGAAGACCAGGTTATTTTTGCGTTCGATACCGAGCATGCCAGCTGGTTGAGTGCGAGCTACCAGATATCGCCCAGTATTCGCTACACCAACTTTAAACAAGGCGATGATTTCGATTACGAATATTTTGACCGCCGCGATTTAACCGGCCCATCGACCGCACTGGACCGCAAGTTGTTGGCAACCCGTACTGATTCGGATTACTCCAACTATCTCGTGGGTGAATATACCGATTATGGTTTAGCGATGTTGGCGGATTACACCATCGCCGAAAATCTCAACCTGTTGTTGGGTGGCCGTTACGATGTGATCGATATGGAATCTACCTCTGTCGGCGAAAAACTGCATAACCAGGCTCCAAGTTTTACGGCGAGTGATACTGATGAAGGTGGTTCATGGACAGCAAGCTTGTCCTATAAATTGCCAGGTGGTTTTATTCCTTACGTCACTCGCTCAACCCAATCTACTATCATCATGGGGCAAGGTTCTGAAATCGCACCTGGCCTGATTGAAAATGCCGATGGCACCGCAGCCGGTAATGCGATTGCAGATTCCGATTTGAAAGAAGCGGGTATCAAAGGCAATTTCTTTGATGAGCGCCTCTATGCATCGGCTGCTTACTTCGAGCAAACCCGCACTAACTACAGCGCGCAAGATCAGGTGAGTAACAGCACTACACAAAGTGAAGGTTATGAGTTGGAAGCCCGTTTGCTGATCACCGAAGATTTCACCATCACCACTGCATTAACCCATTTGGAAATCACTAACCTGACGGCGTTGGATAGCGGCACCCAATTCGGATTCCTCGGTGCGGGCGACTTGCCGAACGTGTCTGATCCATCGCTTTACTATGGTTATGTGGTGAAAGGTTTGACGCTGGTTGGCAACGAAGAAGATGCGAAAAAATCCGGCATTCCGGAAAACATGGTGAGTGTCACCGGTGCCTACAACTTCGGTGATGGCTACAGCATTACCGCCAGTGCGGTGCATGCAGACTCAACTTATTCCGGTTTCTCCAAAGGAATTAAATTGCCATCCTACACGTTGTTTAACGCCGGTATTTCCTACTCAACCGATACCTGGGCGATTAGCTTGCAAGGTAAAAACCTGACTGACGAACGTTACTTCCGCGCGAACTTCCCGGATCTGTTTGGTGGCGCGATTGTGTTGCCGGAATTGCCGCGCAGTTTCGTCGGTAAGTTTACCTTCAAGTTTTAAGTTGTTTGTTCAGCAAGTTGTTACAGATATTTTTTAGAAAGTTGATTTACACAAACCATTATCCTCGCGGTAATGGTTTGTGTATTTGAACGCAGAGGCAGAGGGGAATTTTGTGAGAAATAAAAAACCAGGTCGCAAATCAATTGCATTTTTATCGTTGCTCTCCACGGGGATTTTAGCGGCAGGCTTGTTAACGGCATGCGGCAAACCGGTAACTGAAACGCCGCCCGCGAAAGCAGAAACCAGCGTACAAGCACCGGCACCGATTCCGGTAAAATTTGTTGTGGTGACCATGTTTGAAATCGGCGAAGATTCGGGCGATAAAGCCGGTGAATTCCAGCTGTGGAAAGAGCGCCAGAAGCTCGATACCAAATTTGAATTTCCCAATTCCTATCATGATATTTACATGAATATGGAAACCGGGGTGATGGGCATTGTGACCGGCATAGGCACAGCGCATTCCACTGCCGCGACTATGGCGTTGGGTATGGATCCACGTTTTGATTTTAGCCAGGCCTATTGGTTGGTGGCGGGCATTGCCGGCATAGATCCGGAAGATGCCTCCATTGGTTCAGCCGCATGGGCTGAATATTTAGTCGATGGCGATTTGGCGCATGAGATTGATGCGCGCGAAATTCCGGCCGATTGGGAGACCGGATATTTTGCTCGCTACACCTCCAAACCTTATGATCCGAAAAAACCCGAGCCAACCGGCGAAATGCTGCGCGTGAATCCGGATTTAACTGAATGGGCCTTCCAGTTGACCAAAGATATCGAATTGCCCGATATCGAAAGCCTCGAAGCGACGCGCAAACTTTATGTGAATCACCCGAATGCGCAGCGCAAACCGTTTGTACTGAAAGGCGACCAGTTAGCGGCGATGACCTTCTGGCACGGCGAAATTATGAATACCTGGGCGAATAAGTGGACTGATTACTGGACCGAAGGCAAGGGTGAGTTTGTAACTTCAGCGATGGAAGACACAGGCACATTTTTATCGCTGAGTTATTTGCACAATATCGGCAAGGTGGATAAAAACCGCGTGATGGTATTGCGCACCGGCAGCAACTACACCATGCCACCACCGGGTGTAACTGCAGTTGATAACCTGCTGGCGGAAAATGAAGGCTATGCTGGATTAGATGCTTCGCT
>DATIGS010000263.1:0-4254 GCA_035481425.1 Cellvibrio sp.
CCATCCCTTTTCACTTTCAGCGCACTTGCCGACAAAAAATATGCATTTAAATGGGATGCCTGGGTTTCGGCCAAACTCGGGGAATATCCGGACGAGCAACATTCACCGGTGATGCGCATCGCCAGATCAGCCGCTGATGGCCTGTGGTTACAGTGTTATGGCATGCGTTTGCCCGAAGAAAAACGAGCCGTTACCGCAGATATTTGCGCACGCCTCGTGGCGTTGACATTGCCCGATTAACTTACTAAAAAGTTGCGCTAGGGGCGCTCCAGAATATGCGCGCCTGGCCCTTGCTGGCCAAGAATATCGTCAGGATTTCGCAGCGGGCACTCTTTTAGCGAGAGACATCCACAGCCGATACAACTATTTAATTCATTGCGCAGGCGCTGCAGTTGTTGGATGCGGTCATCCAGATTTTTCTGCCATTTCGCGGCCGCCCTGCTCCATTGTGCTTCGGTTAATTTGCTATTGGGTTGATAGCGGCCGAGGACATCCTGAATTTCTCCCAGCGGAATTCCCACCCGCTGCGCCACTTTAATGATGGCAATATAACGCAGGACTCCCGGCGCATAGCGTCGTTGGTTGCCAGCATTGCGGACACTCACAATCAACCCTTTGGATTCATAAAAGTGCACTGCAGACACAGCAATACCACTGCGCCGTGCAACTTCACCCACGCTTAATTCCCGCACCGCAGTCACATTATTTTTCGTCATAGCTGTTGACCTCAAGTTAACTTGAGGATTTATAAAGGCAGCCGATGCTTTTAGCAAGTTCAAAACAGCGACTCCTGACAGTATTCGCCACAGGCACGTTTTAATGTGCATGTCCGACGTGAATATCTGAACCTTAAATACGCATAAGAGGTTTCACTATGCTTTGCCAACAGGAAGAATCAAGGCACCGCGACCATGAAGTCGTCGTAAAACAATTTCTTGATGCCATTTTTAGCAACCAGTATCCCGAACAAAATAAACAGGCATTGATTGCACAGTGTTTGTCCGAGCACATCAGGTGTAACGGTTTTCCAGAATTTAATCCGCAAAACCGCACAGAATTCAGTGGCTTCCTAAATTATCTGCACGATGTTTTTAAGCAGTTAACCTACTGCGTTGAACCGCTCTTGTTTGATAGTGCGAGCGTGTTTACCCGCTTTACCATTCAAGGCACGCACAATGAGGAATTTATGGGGTTGGCGGCGTCCGGCGGGACGATTCGGTTTACAGCTGTTGCGTTTTTTAAAGTCCACAACAATCGTATTCATGAAATAGTGATGTACAACAAAAGCGTGACGCTGATTACGACCAGGGGCCATGTATATCAATTGAAAAAGACAGATTAATTGTATTAGCACTCATCGCGATCACAACACGAAAAAAATCCCGTCACCACAGTAACGGGATTTTGTCGAACACCGTCTGATTTATAACGGCGGGGGCGCCACGCACATTGCGTATACGTCCAATGTATTGAGTGCGCCCACTACCGCGCTCTGCGCAATTTCAACCGGGTCAAAATTATTGGTGGTATTGACCAGCAATAAATATTTAGTTGCATCGCCCGTTATATTTAGCAACTGCAGATTCACCGCGCTGCCCAAACCATAAGCTTGTTGTTGGGTGCCATTGTTGAAAGTGGTAATTCTGATTTGCCCCAGCAGAGATAAATCCAACAATCCGACCGGCACCGAAACAATAACACCAACACGTTTATTGCCCGTGTAAGTCGTCGCAGGACCATGGGTCGCGCGCGCAAACACTTCGGCCGCAACGCCAACGACAGTCGTGAGGCGACCGGCGTTAGTGAGTGAGCTATCGATGATGTTGTTTGGTGTTACCACACCGCAACCCACACACAGGGTACCGCGCCAACCCGAGGCAACAGTGACATCAGCCTGGTTCATCGGCTTGAATAGTGAGGTTGGACCACAGGCAATATTTTCGGTCGCATCGCACGCGTCACCAATGCCGTCGCCATCAATATCGGCTTGCGTGACATTTGCGTTAGCGGGGCAATTATCCACTCCGTTCAATACGCCATCATTGTCGATATCGCTATCACAAAGATCACCCATGCTGTCGCCATCGGTATTGAGTTGGTTGGCGTTCGCAACCAGTGGGCAGTTATCGACACCGTCTGCTACGCCATCGCCATCGCGGTCTGGAAATATCGAATGAAATGATAAAAAAAACGTCGCGTACCGATTATCCGAATCATACGATCTCCGTTCCAGCCCGTTATAAGTAATAAATTCAAACCAGCGCTTTATAAACTTATCGGAATCAAAAAAACAAAACATCCAAACAATAATTATTAATTTGTTATTAGGCTAGCAGGTCATTTCTATATGAAAGGCTGACAAAAAGATTAATTGTTAATTAACGAAATTAAAAAAATAACATTTCATAATAAATAAAATCATGAATATACAGCCTTATGCGACACAAAAAAAAGAACCCCCACTTTTTAGCGTGGGGGTTCTTGATTGATCAGACTCGGCACTCTTATCAGTAAACTGTACTAGTAAACACAAGCGTTGGGATTATCTTTCACAAAATAGCTTTTATAATTTTTTGCTTTTTTATCCATACAGCCTTCCAAATTCAATAAACTCACTTTGCGGAAGTCAGTAGGACTACTTTCAGCTTGCAGCGCAATGTATCCACTACCGTTAGGTGTACGGTCATCCCATTGCAATCCGGTATATTCCAATACCTTTTTTCCATTAATAAAGTGTTCTGCCTTTTCGCTGCCATGAACAACCAATTCCGCCGTTACCCATTGATCACCAGCGTAGGTATCACTCGTTGAATTGATAATATGGTCTTCCGTAAATTTTCCATTGAATACAACATGTGTTCCCGGGGTGCAGAGATTGCCCGTGGTACGCGGTTCTTTGCCATTCCCGCCGAGCAGCTGATATTCCATACTGCCAGGGAAATCCTGCTCAACCGCCATCGTTTTTGGATCTTGTGTGTGATACATGATGCCGTTATTGCGCCAAGCCCACGCCGGTCCGCCTTTCACCTGGTCACCAACAAAACGATATTCCACTTGAATTTTGTAATGGGAATAAGGCCCACCGTTATAAAAAATATGGCCGAATCGTTTATCAAAATCTTTGTACTGGTCATAGCGCACTTGCATCATTCCATCCGCCACCCGGAAGGTATTAAATGCATTTTCACCCAATGGAAAACCGCGAATTTTGACCGACCAATTATTCAGGTCCTTGCCGTTAAATAAATCGATCCACTCTTCCTGATCCGGGTTTTGCGCAGGGGCTGCAGCATAAGCAGGAGCACCAGCAAATAATGAGGCGACAAAAGCGAGGGGAAGCAAACGCGAGCTAATCATGTTCAATAATCCTGTTATTAGTGGTTATCCGATAAATCTAACCCAATTATCAGATAAATGGCAGAACCTTTACAAAAACATACCCGCAACAGACAAGCACAAAGGATTAAGTTAAATCCGCACCAATAAAAAACCGGGAATGACCCGGTTTTTTGTTTGCTCAGCAAAAAAGAAAAGGTATCGAAACTAACCGGCGCGCGTAGCGAGGATTGCAACAATATCCAAAGGTTCGCGATAAAGAGCAAAGTCAGTTTCCCTGCTCTGAATTGCGAGGATCGACATGCGGTCAGCAAGTTCATTACCCTGCACACCCACGTGACCATTAACATGTAGAACTTGCACTTCATCTTTTAAGGTTTGATGCAAGGAATAAATATCTTTAATCAATTCCAGATTTTTAATCTCACCACCCTTCTTTTTCCAACCGGCTTTTTCCCAACCAATCGCCCATTGCACAACGCATTGGATCGCATATTGCGAGTCCGAAAAAACAGCTGCCGTTTTTCCTTTGGCAACTTCGCCCTGCGCAATCAATAAGCCTTGGTGAAGTGCATTTAACTCGGCGGTGTTATTAGTACCCATCGGGTTATACAAACCATACCAAAGTTCGATGAGTTTGTTATCGCAATACACTGCGACACCTGAACCAGCTTCACCCGGGTTTGGCTCGCAGCCACCATCGGTAAATATTTTTACTTGTTGTGGTAACGCATTTACTTCAGCGGCGTTATAGGTTTTTACTTTATTTGCGGCAGGCGCCGCTCGGCCAGTTCCCGCCGTTGGCTTTGCATTGCCAAACGCAGCCTCAGCTTCTTCACGGGTTAAAAACGATTTATAGCGCGCCCCCACAAAACCATCGACATGTTTTTTACACGTAGGCCAATCAGTAAAAATCCC
>DATIGS010000264.1:0-5693 GCA_035481425.1 Cellvibrio sp.
GAGGTGGATATATGTTCTTTGCACGAACTTATCCAACAGGTGCAGAAATTGCGGAAAATGGCGCGCACTTCAGGGTATGGGCTCCTTCTATAAAAAAAATAATACTTGTTATCACCAACCAATCTCAACGATTGAAAATTGGCATGACTATCGAAAAGGATGGCTACGCCTCCTGTTTCGTTCCCGACATAACTTCCGGCGCGCTGTACCAATATCAGTTAGGCGACGATGAGATACTTTATCCCGACCCGGCTTCACGATATCAGCCACTGGGCCCACACGGGCCGTCAAAACTTGAAAGTACAAATTTCGTTTGGTCCGATTCACATTGGCAAGGCGTGCGCAACACGGGCCAAGTGATATATGAGATGCACATAGGAACATTCACCCAGGAAGGTACTTACCAAGCCGCCGCACGCGAACTAGCAGAACTTGCCGCGCTCGGCATTACGCTTATCGAGATGATGCCAGTCAACGAATTCGATGGAAATTATGGCTGGGGTTACGACGGTGTCGCCTTATATGCACCCTACCACGTTTACGGTTCTCCCGATGATTTGCGTTACTTTATTGATCGCGCTCACGCGCTAGGAATCGGGGTAATTTTAGACGTGGTCTATAATCATGTCGGCTCAAGCGGATGCTATCTTCATAAATTTTCCACTGACTATTTCTCGCGTCGCTATAAATCCGAGTGGGGAGATGTTTTTAATTTCGATGGAAAAAATAGCCAACCGGTACGCGAGTTCATCATCAACAATGTGATCTACTGGATAAAAGAATTTCACTTTGATGGTTTTCGTTTGGACGCAACCCAACAAATTTTTGATTCATCCAATGAACATATCATTCCTGCCATCGTCAGAGCCGCGCGAACGGCTGGGGGAAATCGCAGCATCTATATAGTGGGTGAAAACGAGCCCCAGCAAAAAAAACTGGTGGCCTCCATTCAAGAAGATGGTTATGGCCTCGACTCGCTTTGGAACGATGATTTTCATCATACAACGAGGGTTGCCCTGACAGGTAGGACTAGCGCCTACTTTACCGACTATAAAGGTCTACCGCAGGAATTTGTGGCGAGTATCAAATACGGATTTCTTTTTCAGGGTCAGTGGTACAAATGGCAAAAGCAAAAACGCGGCAGTGCGGCCCTGGATTTACCTCCAACACGGTTTGTGCACTACTTACAAAGCCATGACCAAATAGCAAATGGTGGACGCGGAAAACGGATTCATCAGTTAAGTCATCCGGCTCTTTTCCGAGCCTTGACAGGATTACTGCTACTCGGCCCACAAACGCCTATGTTATTCCAAGGACAAGAATTCGGAGCCTCTTCACCGTTTTTATATTTCGCAGACAACAACGCCGATATCGTTGATCTGGTAGCAAAAGGTCGCAATGAATTTTTGCACCAGTTTTTACCCTTGGCCACTCCGGCAATGCAACCATATCTGCACCGCCCGGAAGAAATATCTACCTTCAACCAATCCAAATTGAATTTGGCTGAACGGCAAACAAATGCTGAAATTTATCAACTACACAAAGAACTTTTGCAATTAAGGCGAACAGACCCCGTTCTCTCTGGCGAGAACTTCAGCCATGTAGATGGTGCTGTCATTTCGACAGACATTTTTCTCATTCGTTTTTTTTCTTCAACGAGCGATAGCGACCGTTTACTCATCGTGAACCTGGGGCGGGATTTTCAACTCACTCCGGCACCAGAGCCGTTGCTGGCGCCACATGAAAACCATGATTGGAAATTATATTGGTCTAGCGAATACCCGCGGTATGGCGGGCACGGTGCATGTGAAATATCAACCAAAGCTGATTGGCTGGTGCCGGGTTTGTCTGCTGCCTTGTTAAAGCCTATTGAATTAAATGAATCGAGAGGAGAACGAAGATGATTAGCACAATATCACGCACGGTTTCCTGCGATGCGCCTGGCGATGAAGAATCTGCTATTCGACGTGAATGGCTTATTACCAATGGATTGGGCGGGTTTGCGTCCGGTACGCTCTCTGGCAGCGTAACCCGGCGCTACCATGGCCTGTTAGTCGCTGCCCTCCCCGCACCTATGGGTAGGACAGTAATGCTCAGCCGCTTGCAGGAAAAATTAATTATCGGCAACGAAACTTTTTTTCTCAATGACCAAGAACTCATCGATAACCGCGGTAGTAAATCGTGTTTGTATTTGAAGGAGTTTCGTCTCGATATGGGCTTGCCCGTATGGGTTTACCAAATCAATGGTTGCGTATTGGAAAAACGAATTTTGCTACAACGCGGCCGTAATACCTTGTTAATTAATTACACTCTTTTGGAGGCTCCCTCACCGCTCGAAATGGAATTGCGACCAGCTGTACATTTTCGCGCGTTGGAAGCAGCTGTGGACGAAGATACAGTTAACCTCAGTGAATACACGCTGACAACCAAAGACAATATTTATCAAGTGCGGGGCGGACATTATCCGCCACTATCAATTCAACTCATTGGTGGCGATCCCTCTTTTAATATCGACAATCACCGATGGGATAATATTTACTTCCGATTGGAATACGAGCGTGGATATGCATCAGTAGGAAAACACTGGAGCCCAGGATTTTTCAAATTTCCATTAAAAAAAGGTCAATCGTTAACGCTAATTGCATCAACTGAAGATACGCATAGGCTGCCCTCCTCTTTCGAACAAGTCTTCACTGTTGAAATTGAACGGCGAAATAATTTAATCGCAGCCACCGCGCCGCATCTTCAATGCGATGTAGCAGCCGAATTGGTGCTGGCGGCGGATCAATTTATTATTACACCTGCAGGAAGAGTAGAAGAAATAAAATCGGCCCACGCAATTGGCGAAGAAGCGAAAACGATTATCGCTGGATATCATTGGTTTACGGATTGGGGACGTGACACCATGATTAGCCTTGAAGGGCTCACTTTAGCGACCGGCCGCCATGCCGAAGCGCGACATATTCTAAGAACATTTTCCAATTATATCTGCGACGGATTAATCCCCAATATGTTTCCCGAATATGACAAAACGGGGCTCTACCACACCGCCGATGCGACACTCTGGTTTTTCCACGCGCTGGATCGATATTTAAGTTTCACTGATGACCGCGACACTCTGCAATATATTCTTCCAAAACTGATTTCTATTATTGACCATCACCTTTCTGGTACGAGATTTAATATCGGTGTTGATCCGGCTGATGGCCTTTTGCACCAAGGTGCGGAGGGCTACCAATTAACCTGGATGGATGCAAAGGTTGGCGATTGGGTTGTGACACCGCGCCGCGGGAAAGCTGTTGAACTTAACGCGCTTTGGTATAACGCCTTATGTTTAATGGAAAAATGGTTACTCGAAGAAAAAGATAGCACCCGCGCTATAAAAATGCGTTCACACGCGGAGCTCACCAGACAATCATTTAACGCGCGCTTTTGGAATCAAAGCAATGGCTATCTTTATGATGTAATAGATGGGCCTGCAGGGTTGGACGATTCCTTTCGTCCCAATCAAATTTTATCCATTGCACTAACTCATCCCGTCCTTGATCGCGAGCACTGGTCCACGGTGGTTAATCGAGTTAAGGAACAACTGCTCACACCTGTTGGCCTTCGTTCACTTTCTCCTCGCCACATTGATTACAAACAAAATTACGATGGCGATTTATACACCCGCGATGCCGCCTATCACCAAGGTACTGTGTGGGCCTGGTTAATAGGCCCCTATATTGATGCCTGGATAAAAACCTATCCCGAAAATCGAATGCAAATCAAGGAAATGTTAGCCGGGTTTTATCAACACATGAGCGATGCAGGAGTCGGAAGCATTAGCGAAATTTTCGATGCAGAACCGCCCTACACTCCACGTGGTTGCATTGCCCAAGCCTGGAGTGTAGCCGAAGCCCTGCGCTGCCTCGCCACCTACGGAAATAAGGGATAAGGAGCTTCTATGCTGGGATTTACTGCACTGGAACTGGCTAGGATCCAATTCGGTTTTACCATTTCGTTTCACATAATATTTCCTGCAATTACGATTGGGCTGGCCAGCTATCTCACGGTTTTGGAAATCTGTTGGTTAAAGACCAAGCGCGAAGTTTATCGCGACCTCTATCATTTCTGGGTGAAGATTTTTGCCGTGAATTTCGGCATGGGAGTAGTATCCGGCCTGGTAATGGCTTACCAGTTTGGCACTAATTGGAGCTATTTTTCGGATTTCGCCGGCAGCATTACCGGGCCACTATTGACTTACGAAGTGCTCACCGCATTTTTTCTGGAAGCAGGTTTTCTCGGCGTCATGTTGTTCGGTTGGAACAGAGTCGGACCTGGCTTGCATTTGATGTCTACTGCGATGGTTGCATTAGGCACTTTAATTTCAGCTTCGTGGATTCTGGCATCCAACAGTTGGATGCAAACACCGCAAGGATTTGAAATTATCGATGGCCGAGCGGTACCGACGGATTGGGTAGATATTATTTTTAATCCTTCATTCCCCTATCGTTTGGTTCACATGAGTGTGGCGGCGTTTCTCGCCACGGCCTTATTTGTTATCAGTTCAGCCGCATGGCATTTGCTGCGGGGTAACGATAATCGCCCCGTCAAAAAAATGTTTTCGATGGGTTTATGGATGCTTTTTTTTGTTGCACCTATACAAGCAATTATTGGGGACTTTCACGGTTTGAATACCCTTAAGCACCAACCAGCAAAACTCGCTGCGATGGAAGGACACTGGGAAAATAAACCCGGTGAAGGTGTGCCATTAATTCTATTCGGATGGCCAGACATGGAACGGGAGGAAACCCGTTTCGCGGTGGAAATCCCGCGACTCGGAAGTTTAATTTTGACTCACTCCTGGGATAGTGAAATACCTGCCCTTAAAGATTTCCCCGCTGCCGATCGCCCAAATTCCACCGTTGTTTTTTGGTCGTTTCGGATTATGGTCGGCTTGGGTATTTTGATGATCATCATGGGCGTATGGGGTACAGCACTGCGTTGGAATGGCGCGTTATGGCGTAGCAAAATATTCCAACGCATGGCATTGCTCATGGGGCCGAGTGGACTCATCGCTATTTTGGCGGGTTGGTTTACTACCGAGATTGGACGCCAGCCCTGGACGGTCTACGGCTATTTTCGCACAGCAGATTCGGTTTCAAATCATAGTGCTGAGCAGCTCGGTTTTACTTTGGTTCTTTTTGTTGTGGTGTATACGGCCATTTTTGGAACAGGTATCGCTTATTTGTTTCGCCTCATTCAAAAAGGACCACAACCGTTTGAAGGACGAAAAGTGGAAGATGGCGGAGTTGGTCAAGAACGCACACCAATGCGCCCGTTATCTGCTGCGCAGAAATCTGATCGTGACGATGCGCACGGGCCAACAGGGCAGGACTAATTATGGGCATTGAACTTTCAATAATCTGGGCGGTTATTATTTTGTTCTCCATTATGATGTATATCGTGATGGACGGCTTCGATCTCGGGCTTGGTATTCTCTATCCTTTTTTCAAAGGAAAAGAAGAGCGCGATATCATAATGAACACCGTGGCGCCCGTGTGGGATGGCAACGAAACCTGGTTAGTATTGGGTGGAGCAGGATTACTTGCGGCTTTTCCCCTCGCCTACTCAGTCGTTCTCAGCGCATTGTACTTGCCAATTATTTTAATGCTGGTGGGGTTGGTGTTTCGCGGAGTCGCATTTGAATT
>DATIGS010000265.1:0-2322 GCA_035481425.1 Cellvibrio sp.
CCCTCCGGCAATCCGCATTGCCCAACCGCCAGTTGGATTGCCTGCCCTACCAATTCCGATGTTCCCGGATGCGCAGAGTGGCCCTTCACAACAACCGGGCAACCTGCTGCAAGTGCAGAGGCGGTATCGCCACCGGCAACCGAGAAGGCGAGCGGGAAATTGCTCGCACCAAAAACCGCAACCGGCCCGAGTGGAATTTTTCGCTGACGCAAATCCGAGCGCGGCAATGGTTTGCGATCAACCATACGCGGATCAATACGCGGGATATTTTGTTCACCGGATTTTAAAGTCGCAGCAAACAAACGCAGTTGGCCACAAGTGCGCCCGCGCTCGCCTTCAAGGCGTGCGCGGGGTAAACCGGTTTCGGCCATGGCGCGCGCAATTAATTCGTCGCCAATGGCTTCAATATTGCGCGCAATCGTTTCAAGAAAATTGGCGCGGTCAGAGGGTGATGTTGCGCGATACACATTAAATGCCTGCTCGGCTAATTCGCACGCGCGCGCTACGTCATTGGCATCGCCAAGCTGGTACGCAGGTTCAATCTGTTCACCTGTAGCGGGATTTGTCGCATACAAGGTGCCTTTTTTTCCGGCCACCTGGCTTGCACCAATAAGCAAATTTCCGGTTAACATCGTGGCTCCAACCTTTTAAAAAAATTATTGAATGCGTGCGATTAACGCACCCAAGTCAGCCATTTCGGCATCAGTGAGTTCCGTAAGCGGTGTGCGTACCGGACCTGCATCGCGCCCCACCAGTTTCATACCGGCTTTAACGATAGACACGGCATAACCTTGTTTGCGATTGCGAATGGCAATGTAAGGCAAAACAAATTTATTCAGGTCTGCATACACTTTTGCGTAGTCGCGGGCGCGCACGGCCTTGTAAAAACTCACGGCGAACTCAGGCACAAAATTAAAAATAGCAGAAGAATAAGTGGTAACACCCATTTCCAAATACGGCAGGGCAAATGTCTCTGCCGTAGGCAAACCGCCGATATAAGTTAAACGATCACCCAGGCGCGCATAAATGCGGGTCATTAATTCAATATCGCCCAAGCCATCTTTGTAGCCGACCAGATTCGGGCAGCGCTCGGCTAATTTTTCTAATTCAACTTCATCGAGGCGCTGGTTCGCGCGGTTGTAAACAATCACACCCAGCTTGGTGGATTTACAAATCGCTTCAACGTGTGCCGCAACACCATCTTTGGCTGCTTCGGTCAAATACGGCGGCAACAATAAAATTCCATCGGCACCCGCTGCTTCGGCGGCTTGGCAATATTCGATTGATACCGCCGTGCCACCACCGGCAGGTGCAATTACCGGCATTTTTTTCCCGGTTTCTTCCACCGCTGCGCGCACCACACGATCCACTTCTTTTTGCGTGAGTGAAAAAAATTCGCCGGTGCCGCCCGCCGCAAACATAGCTGCGGCTTCATGGCTGAACAGCCAATTCAGGTTGTCGCGATACGCGCTTTCATTGAATGAATGATCGCTGGCCTTAAAGTGAGTTACCGGAAATGAAAGCAAGCCACTGCCAACTATTTTTGCGAATTCTTTGGGAGTATAACGGGACACGGATCATCGCTCCTGTAATGGATGGGTTGATGAAATTTTTGCATCGCCACCTATACACGTAAAGCTTAATTAATGACTGAGTTAATACTGATTTTGTATTAATACCCGCAGAAAAAATGGTTCGAAAAAACACAAAAGTGAATGCAAAAATAAATACGGCGATAAAACCAATTTATCGCCGTACAAAATTACGCAAGAGCAAATCGATTGATCAGGTTACCGGCGCGGGGTTGAACAACACCAGCGCATTATGGAGCTTCCAATGTTCAGCCCAGGTTTTTTTACCACTCGCTACATCGAGCATTAAGTGGAAAACTTCCCAACCCATTTCTTCAATGGTTTTTTCACCATCGGCAATGCGGCCAGCGTTTACATCCATCAAGTCATGCCAGCGGCGCGCAAGATCAGAGCGTGTTGCCACTTTAATAACAGGGCACTCCGCCAAACCATATGGCGTACCGCGACCGGTGGTGAAAATATGCAAATTCATTCCCGCCGCCAATTGCAGCGTGCCGCAAATAAAATCGCTCGCCGGTGTGGAGTTATAGACAAGCCCGTGCGAGATATTTTTATCGCGCAAGCGCTCGCCCGGCGATAGCACACCTACAATGGGCGACGAACCGGATTTCACAATCGAGCCCATGGCTTTTTCAACAATATTGGAAAGCCCACCTTTTTTGTTGCCCGGCGTGGTGTTCGCACTGCGATCAACCATTCCGGCCGCGAGATAATTGTCGTACCAC
Organism: Cellvibrio sp.; assembly: GCA_035481425.1. Lineage (GTDB taxonomy): Bacteria > Pseudomonadota > Gammaproteobacteria > Pseudomonadales > Cellvibrionaceae > Cellvibrio. The sequence goes on from DATIGS010000265.1 coordinate 2,318, forward strand.
TCCAT
>DATIGS010000266.1:0-10169 GCA_035481425.1 Cellvibrio sp.
ATGATCAATACTGCATAATAGCGAGGTATCCAGGCACATCGACCACGAATAGAGAGAATGTATGGAGTTACTCGACCAATTTGCAAAAAGTTGTCATAAAGCAGGTTATTACGCGAAAGGAAAACTGCGAAATTGGATGCCTGACTGGTATTGGCAAGGACAATTAAAGCGCTTACTGGCAGAGGCGAACTGCGCTTCACCTGCAGAAAGAGAGTATTTGTCGAATCGCGTTAATTATTACAATAAGTTGGATGCCGAGTTTCATTTACCTGACGAGTTGGATTTTAATCACCAAATTTATAAGGGGAAGAAAAGCACGGCCTATGCTATGGATTTTTTATGGTGGACCGCATTTTTTTCTGCTGCTAAAAAATTAAACTATTCCTATCTGTTCGGTGATATAACCCATGTGCCTGATGTGCCCACTTTTTTAAAAAGCCGTCCTATTTTGGAGGGGAATAATAATAAAAATTCGGTGCTTTTAAAGCTGAACCAAATTCGCCATTACTACACCGTCGAGGACAAGACACCTTTTGCAAATAAGTTGCCCCAATTGGTGTGGCGAGGCAAATCCAACCACCCGGATCGTGTCGCGGTATTGAGTCGCTATTATGAAAGTCCACTCTGTGATGTGGGTGACACTCATTATCCGCACAAGAGGACGACTTATGTTCGCCCGTTCATGTCTATTCCCGGGCAGCTGCGTTATCGCTATGTGCTCAGTGTAGAAGGACATGATGTAGCCACCAATCTTAAATGGATTATGGCTTCAAATTCTCTTTGCTTTATGCGTAAACCCAAGTTTGAAACCTGGTTTATGGAAGGGAGCTTATTACCAGGGGTTCACTATGTGCAGCTGCGTGATAATCATTCAGACATTGAAGAAAAGATTGAATATTACAACGCGCATCCCGGCGAGGCGGAAATTATCATTGTTAACGCCAATCGTTACGTCGAACAATTTCAAGATCCGCGTCAGGAATTAATGATCACACTTTTAGTGATGCAAAAATATTTCCAGATGTCCGGGCAGCTTCAACAAGGTTAGTTCTTCATGGCAATTCAAAAAATACTGGTGGTACGTTTTCGTCGAGTAGGTGATGCGGTGCTGACAACGGCACTTTGTACCAGTCTCAAAAAATCTTTTCCGGAAGCTGAAATCCATTACGTTCTAAACGCCGGTATTGCGCCTTTGTATGTCGGTCATCCCGATGTAGATAACATCATTAGTTTTAGCAATCGTGATAACGCCAATATTTTTCGTTACATAGCCCGTGTGTGGCAAGTGATGCGAGAAAATCACTACGATGCGATTATCGATGTACGTAGCACCTTTAGGACTTTGTTTTTCGCGCTCTTTGGTTTGTCGGCGACTTACCGTATCGGCACAAAAAAATCCTATAACCATTTTTTACATAATTATCGAATCGATAATCGCAGTGATAAAACAACAGATGTCATCAGTCATTTGTTGATGCTGTTAAAGCCACTGGAAGCTGAGACAAAAATAAATTACTGCTCCGAGTTCAGGCTCTATGTTTCTGATGAGGAAAAGCGGACTTTCCGCGGTTATATGGAACGAGAGGGAATTGATTTTTCTCGGCCGGTGATATTGGCAGCGGTCGCGGCGCGCCTAGCTCATAAAGTCTGGGATAAAGATCGTATGAAGGAGGTTTTGCGTCGGATTATTGAAAAATATAACGCCCAAATTATTTTTAATTACGCGGGTGATGAAGAAGCTTATGCGCTTGGTATGCATCGTGAGATGGAAAATACTACGTCCATATTTACTTCCATTAAAGCAAATTCCCTGCGCGAACTTTGTGCATTAGCTGCTAATTGCGATTTCTTTTTCGGTAATGAAGGTGGGCCTCGCCATCTCAGTCAAGCATTAAGTGTCCCTTCTTTTGCCATCTTTCCGCCGGGAATTCCCAAGGCTATGTGGTTGCCAGCAGAAGGGACGGATTATCAGGGGATAAGCCCGGATGACGTATTACCGCGTGAACAACAAGATGGAATGGATTATCAGCAAAGGTTCAACCTGATTCAGGTTGAACTTTTGTGGGAAAAGCTTGATGCAATGTTGCAGCAAAAGTTGAAGTGAATTTATTTGTTCTTGACTTACGAGAACAAATAAATTGGTGAGCCACTTAGTTTAACTTCACTAATGGTTTTGCCCTCGCGGTCCAACGCTTGTTTGAATTGAATGCCGGGTCGATATTCTGATTCTTGCAGTGCCCATGCCATCCAAAAGGTTTGCAATTCAGTTTTAAATTCGAGCACATATACATCCTCTGGTGTATCCCATTTGCGCACAAATCTGGCTGCGCCTATTGTGCCGAGGAAAAATGCCAATGCGGTGAACGCGGGGCGAATACGGAAGTTATCCAAATCATCTACCAACCCATAACCATGAGCAGACAAACGCCACCAGAATACTTGTTCTACATGGCCAGAGCAGAGAGTGATCGCTAGATATCGCAGCATGTAATTCGCATACTCGTCTTCTGTCTCTCCTGGCTGCTCGCGTCGCCATTTAGGCGTTTCATAAGGGCAACCAATCGGCGACCAGATGCCGGTTCCTTTAACCGGCCAATTTACTTCCGATACAATTATTTTGTCGTCGCAGCGGTCTGACCATTGTGCGAGAGATTTAAGCAGCGCTGCTTTTTCCAGTGTGGAAAATTTGTTTCCCTGGGTATTTTCAGGCGCGCCACGTCTATCCACATAAAGCAAATGCGATAGTGCCGCTAATGGCTGCTTTTTAGGATGAGTACCCAAGGCTGCGATAACTGGCAGGTATTCAAAATCAATACAAGCAGGCCCGACCAGCCGAACATGCGGATGACGCTGCTGTAGTTTGAGTGCGGGCTCCATTAATTGTCGGTACTCGTCACTGCTCCAAATTCCCCATTTCAAACGATTACTCGCATGGGTAATTTCAATCTGCGCAATTTGATCGCCAACACTTTCAAAAATCAGCGTCAAAAAGTTTTTCCAGGATTCGGGTTGCAATAAAGCTTGACGATCTTGTAGCACGGCGAGCATTACATCGATATTTTTGCCGCGTAATTTTTTGATGAGGTCTATGGTTCTGCTCCAGTCCTCATTCGTTTCGTGATGACAAATGCGTAGCAATACAGGTGGGTTACCGAGTTTTTCCAATAGCTCCAATTCTATATTGATGTAATCAGGATGCGGATGGAGTGCGACACCAATGCGTCCCTGCATATTGATAGGAGTGCCGTAGCTATTCGCTAATAAATATTTGTAGCGTTTGTAGATGCCTGGTGCAGCACATAAACCTTGCCACAACATGGAAAACATATAGCCCCAACTGCGATAGGTATGTTTTTCCTGGCGGCCGGGCACAATCATAGGCTGGGCTGATTTTTCATCCCATAACCAGATATCGTTCATGGGAGGGTAAATTGGCGTGGTTTTAGGCTGCTTCTTGCTTTTCCAATGGCGGATCGGGTGGCGCCACTTGCCTGTACGCCGATGGTTCCAGAAACGATTTCGGGCTTTTTGTTCTAACCGATCAAATTCGATTGGCAAATCTTTATGCTGGTTGTAAATCCATTTAAAAATTTTTAAATAAGCACCTGGCAAGGCAATGCGGGCCAGGTCAAATGCGCGCTGGGCATCCGTCAATGGTGTGTTTGAATGTCTGCTGCGATTCAAATCAATAAATTGAGGTTGGAGCCAGTCACCAGTTTCACTCTGTGGCAACAAAACATTTTGATTGCCCATGTCGCCGTGCATAAAACCTGCATCGTGCATTGAGCGAATTGCGGGAGCGACCACATGGAGTAAGTCCATCAGCGGTGCATTGTCTCTTCGGTTGTAATAAATATCTGAGAGCGCGTCGCGAAAACTAACTCCAGGTTCGAATAGACACACATAATAGCTTTCAAGCAGGCGGCCATTATCCCATCGGTCTAGCCATGCAATAGGAGCTGGGGTGCCTACATGCTTCTCCTGTAAAAATACCGCTGCGTGAAAAGAACGTTCGGCCTTGGATTTGTTTTTTCTATCGTAACGATCTTTTATCCAGCTTTGACGTTTGAAAACTTTGATGGTGATATCGATTGGTCGCTTGGCAAAGAGCAGTTGGCTTTTTACAACGTAATCTTTGCCGTTAGACAGTAGTAGTGCGCTTGGGTTGTTTATAAGTGTGTTTATATTGGTAATTTGAGATATTACCTCTGGGGTCTTGTACGCATCTGCTAACTGATATTGGTACCTACCGATAATTTCTGTCATAGCATCTTATATAAGTATCTGATTGGATTTATCGGCCTTGAATATCATAGTAGTCGCAAATTGCCTTCCACTGTAGATAATTTCCATTTTCACGCACATTTGTATGTTTTAACGAAATCTTTTGCGATCCAGCAAGTGGTGTTGGCTTTTCGCCCGGTTGTTGAGAGCGTTGCGTAATCGTTCCTTTGAGATAAGACATAGCCTTGAACCAGAGGTCATCAGCGCGGGGAGCGAGAGCTAAATATAGGTCAGCGCGGGTTACATCTGAATGCAAAATATGTGGCGGATAAAGTACACCGCCGTAACCAATAGGCATCATCCATTTTGAACTTACTCCCGGCTCTGTTTGAGTTTTCCATTTGTTATAACTTAGTAGCGTGCCTGAATTGTCATAGGTTATTTCACGGCATTCATGAGCAATAATTCTGTCGGGAAAAATTAGATGGTCTTGATAGAGACGTTGTAGCCAGCTAGAGTTGTACATCAAGTCATCATCGCAGGTTACAATAATTTTGTTTGGATAAGTTTCGAGGCTATGAACTAGCTTTCGATGGGAGCACGTCATATCACCATAGTGGATTTCAAACAGGTCACCGATCAGCATCTGAAGACTGGATGGAATCGATGTTTGCAAATCTTTATGTAGCCATAAGATAATTTTTTCTGGACACTGGTTTTGCGTTAGCAAACTTCTTATGACTATATGTAAACCATTGAGTCGCGACGGAATTGATGTCAGCGAAATTATAACTGGAATTTTTGGAGCTAAAGATGTTAGTTGTTTTTGGCTAAGTTTTCCCAGTTTCCATGCTGTCCACAACGAGTTGGGTAGTTCTTTCAATTTCATTTAGCTTTAGACTCCTGGCCTGATTTTTTTATAATTCCATTTTCTGTCCAAAAACGCCCGGTGCGTTTCACTTCATTGCGAATAGCATAATTCTTTTTCCAGGTTTCCGGATTGTCATAAGCGCGCGGATGGTCGAGATGTAAACAATTTACGCTGTAGCGCACTTGTTTTCCCTTAAGTCCGTGGTTCATTAAGCGCTCGCCGAGTTCGCGATCCAGGCCACCATATTGCATGTCTTCATTAAATCCGTTGCAGGCTTTAATGTCGCTTGTCCAGATTGAGCTATTCATGCCATTCCAGGTCGCCTTGGTGGGTGTGATGGCATTTAGAAAGGCTTTCAGGGTTTTGTTTTTAAGTAATTTCCATAATTTGTGACTGGCTGGTTGGCCGGCTTTTTTTAACCAATCGATGTTAAAAATAATGCCGCTACTAATATCAGCTTCAGTAATTTTTTCGGAGACCGGTGTAGTCAGCTTCACATAACCGCCGGATAAAAAATAACCGGGTTGGGCCAGCGACTGATGGATGCTGATAAAGTCTGGCTCAGGGATGCAGTCACCATCAGTAAAAATTAAATAATCACAATCCGTTTGTGCGATGGCCTTATTTAAGATTTGGCATTTTTGAAAACCCTTGTCTTCGTGCCAGATATGTTCAATGCGTAAATTTCCGCGCGCTTTAAAAAACTCAATGACATCGCGAGTGGGCTGGCCTGAGCCATCATCAGCAATAATTACCGTAAAATTGTTATGACGTTGTGCTTCATAACCAAAGAGCACATTTTTGAGCCACTTGGGCTGGTTATATGTGGTAATGACTACGCCCATCTTTTGCGGTGTCATAGACAATGTCCTAAATAAATTTTGTGTTAGTGACCAGGTTATTTGTTACGCGTATGCACCGACATTTTATTTTGCAGCGCCTGCCATACCTGTTCGGCCTTAATACTGGTCATACACTGTGGGGTATCCACACTGTGTTCTGGCAGCCATTTACAATGGCGCTTGTGACAGGGCATGCACTCAAGTGGTTCGCGCATTTGCAAATTACAGGTGTGCTCCCCAATCAATCCCACTTTGGTGGGCGATGTGGCACCGTAAAGTGCGATGGTGGGAGTTTCCAGTGCGCCGGCCAGATGTGAAAAACCGGTATCCAAGCCTATAACACCTGCTGCCGCGACTAATTTTTCAGCAATCGTAGTGATAGACAAGCGTTGTTGTGGCCGCGTTGCTTGCGGACAAACATTAATAATTTGTTCAGCGATGGCTTGTTCTTCTGCACTCCCCCAAATAATTTCCACATCAAATCCGGCATCTATTGCGATCTTCCCTAGCGCTTGCCACTCTTTGGTTGCCCAGAGTTTGGTGACCCAACTGGTGCCAATAATAAATACCAATTTGCGTGGATCGTCCTTAATGTGTGTGAAGTTTTGGTTAATGCCAAAATTTAATTTGGGAGCAGGTGTGTAGCCCAGCACTTTGCCGATTAATTGGCGCGTACGCTCTACGGCATGTTGGGCTTTATCTACGTGATGGTGGCGTTTATAAAGCCAATGCGTAATAGGCTCGCGCGCAGAGTCTTTATCGTAACCATCTACACCATGCCCTTGGGCACACTTGGCCATGGCAGCACTTTTTAACAAGCCTTGTGCATCAATGATGTAATCATAGCTTTCGATGCGCAACTCGCGGCGAAAGGCTTTAAATTCGTACCAACTTTTTGCGTTGCGCTCTTTAACCCAGCGACGCAAATTAATTGGGATAACTTTGCGCACACCGGGATGCCAATTGACGATTTCACTAAAACTATCTTCCACGACCCAATCAATTTGGGCATCCGGATAGTGTTGTTTAATATCGCTGATGGCGGGAAATGTGTGGAATATATCGCCCATGGAGGACATTTTGATGAGCAGTATGCGCATGGGCGAATTCTTCAATTAAAGCGATGACGATTGAATTACTGGTAATCTTTGTAGGATTTTTCTTCGATCAATTCTGAACCAAAAGCGAGGTTGATATCTTTTTTGACTTTTGCACGTTTGTCGTTGGTGACGTACACAGCGCGAGCGAGCTGGATAAATTTATCGCTAAAGTCTTTTGCATATTCGCAATCGCGAATGTCATCTTCAATGATCCACAATTCCTGATTGATATCCTTGAGTGCTTGTTTGAGTGGAGCCAGTTTGGCTTGGCCATCGGCATCCAATAGGCTGCTGACTTTATCGTTAAGGATATTTAATTCATGCGTCACATTTTTGAGTTTGGTCGCATCGCCAATATTGACGGCTTTGATTTCCAAAATGGTGATTTTGTCGATAAGTTCGCCAAGGGAAATGGGGGCTTGGATCAGCATATTCAGGTTCTCTAAGGGATTTTTTGTGCCGGTAATTCTAGCAAATCAATGTAAATGTCGCGACTGGAGAAAACCTATCCTCGTCTATCTGCGTGATCGGTAATAAAAATTAGTTTTTTCCACAGGCTCTATTAGCTGGAACCGCTACATCCATTAATTGTGGATTGGGTAGCTTTAGATTGTTCATTAATTCTACATATGCATTTTCACTCTGCACTTGCAGGCGTGGATTGTGCATTTTTTCTTCACCAATTGTGCTTGCGGTCCAGCCTTTGTAATCATGAGCGGGATAGACCCTGGTGGAGTCGGGGAGCTTTAAGAGTTTATTGAACAGGCTGGCATATTGTTGCTGTGCGCTGCCATTTTGGAAATCGGTGCGTCCGGTACCGCGAATGAGCAAGGTGTCGCCGGTGAACAGGTAAATTTCATCTGCGTGTTCAAGTAGGTAAGAGTAAGAATCATCGGTGTGGCCGGGCGTATAAATGGCAGTGAGGGTCAGCGTCCCCACCTCGATTCTTTCCCCATCTTTTAACCCGTGGGATACGCAGGCTGAATGAGCTTCTTCACCCAGTAGGGTCTGGCATCCCGTCTGGTCGCGTAGATCACCGGCGCCGGTGATGTGGTCGGCGTGGGTATGGGTGTCCAGTGCATAACTCAGGGTTAAATCCAATTCGCGTAGCAGTTGCAGGTACTTGGGTACTTCTGCTTTCACGGTATCAATCAGTGCTGCCTTGCGTGTCTGTTCGCACGCAATTAAATAGGTATAAGTAGATGATTCGCGCTCAAATAGCTGACGGAAAATCATAAGAACTCCTTGGCGATCAAAAAGACAACAATCTCCAAATATGCAGGTTATCAGTATTCCCATCACGCAGTTAGGTTATACCTTCAAGTTCAAACTGACACAGTGAGTTGGTTGGCATGCCAAATGCTATCATTTTGGCCGGATGTGCTCATCCAAAACACCGCCGCTATCGACGATCCTACGCTCGGTTAATTCCTTTTCGTTGATCTGTTAGTGCCTCATAAATATTTCGTTGAGAGTGTGGAGAGTTCGGTTGGTCCAATGGGCGCATGCGTATTAAGCTTGATTTAATTTAAGATGGTTAATCTGGCTGGTGCTGAGGGAGCAAATACTCAGCATATATTGCCATATATGGTTTTTGGGGCTTGGCTGGTTCGTTGGCTTGGAGGCTTCGATGAAGTTAAAGCAGTTGCCTGCGTCACTATTGATGGCGCATCGTTTGAAAGGATTGGATAGCCGCGTTTTGAACAACCGGAAAGATCTATCGTTACCTGTAATTATTTCGCTTACCTCAATACCTTCGCGTTTGAGAGCAGTAGCGCTCACGGTGCGCAGTTTGCTGGCGCAAGATGTTGCCGCGCAAAAAATTGTGCTGTGGCTGCATGAGGATTTACGCACAAAAGTCCCTGCAGAACTTGCAGCATTGCAAGGGGATATCTTTACCATTGCCTATGTCGATCTCACATGCCCGCATCGCAAGTTGATCCACACGCTGGCGGAATATCCCGATAAGCTCATAGTGACCTGTGATGACGACGTTATGTATCGACCGGATTGGTTGAGTCGTTTGTATCAGGATCATTTGCGTTATCCACACGCGATCATCGCTCATGAGTGCCGCAAAATAGAATTTGAACGTTGCGGCACTCCCAAACCTTATAGTCAATGGCCAGTTGAGCAGGGGTGTGACTTGACGCATCCGTGGCTTATGTCAATTGGTTACGGTGGTGTTCTTTATCCGCCCGGCGCTTTACATGAGGATGTGCAGCAGCGCGATCTTTTTCTGGCGCTCACACCGCGCGCCGATGATTTGTGGTTTAAGGCTATGTCGCTAATGCGGGGTACCGAGGTGCGCCGTTCGTCATCACCGGGACTAAAACCTGTGCCTATTTGGGGAACCCAGAGGAACTCATTAAAGTGCACCAATGTGCGCCGTGAAGGCAATACCGAACAATGGCGTGCGCTTTATACACACTATAATTTACAGCGCTACCGACAGGAATTTACATCCCAATCGCAGGTGGACTGACCAAGGCCTCGCCTAAATATCGCTTTGCGCGGTGCCACTTCCCCCTGCAAGCAACTGGGACACTCGTCCAATCCAAAATGCTGGCGTATAAATCCTTGGTTTGGTGCGACCTTATGCCTGGTTTTGTGCAGGGCATCCGCTTTTCGCTGACCACTTTCTTTTCACCCTTATAGTGGGACGACGCAGTCGGACCTACTCCCTAGACTTTGACTATGCGACCTGTTTCCGATTGTTCCTTTGGCGGATGCAGCGCAATTAGCAACGGAAGCTGCCGATAAAAATGTGGCCTTAATAAAGTCAACCGTTGCTCCGTTTCAATGTCCGTTGGGCAACCTCTCGACAAAATTATCGATAATAAATTTAACGTAGAGGCAAACTTACATGCGAATCAATCCATTCAGCACTAGAGCTGTTTGCGCGTTTATTGCACTGGTCAGTGCAAGTTTTTGCGCGCAATCCAGTTATGCACAAACGATCAATATCAACCCGGTAGCTGCGACAGGCAGCTCCAACTTGCAGCCCGCTAGTTTGGCCATCGATAACAATGGCAGCACTCGCTGGGAATCCAGCCATGGCGTGTCTCCCGGTTCATTGACACTCGATTTGGGCCAAGCCTATGCACTCAATCAAGTGGTGATCCTGTGGGA
>DATIGS010000267.1:0-2867 GCA_035481425.1 Cellvibrio sp.
GGCCAATATATGTTGGTGAAGGCCTCTATCGCCGGTGCCATAGTAACTAACTCATTATTTATGTTGGGTGCGTCATTTTTACTGGGCGGGCTCAAATATCACCAACAGGAATTCAACCGCGTGAGTGCGCGCATGCAGGCAGGTTTGTTGTTCCTCGCCGCCGTCGCCTTGTTGATTCCATCGGCGATTGCGCAGGCGGATTCGGTGCAGGGTTCATCGCTTATCCAAACATTGAGCCTGGCGTTGTCGGTTTTGCTGATCATCGCTTATGTATTGAGTTTGCTGTTCTCGCTCAAGACCCATCGCGAATTATTTGCCAGTGCGATGCACAGCGAACAGGAAAGCGAGCCCTGGCCAATTACTCTCGCGTTGGTCACGCTTGCATGTGTAACCGTGCTGGTGGCAATGGTGAGCCATGTGTTTGTTGAATCGGTGCAACACGCCGCCGAAAGTTTTGGTATGAGCCCGGCGTTTGTCGGTTTTATTGTGGTGGCGATGGTGGGTGCAGCGGCGGAGATGGCATCGGCATTTTCAGGTGCGCGTAAAAATCGCCTCGATTTAAGTGTGGGAATTGCGCTGGGTAGTTCAGCGCAAATAGCGCTGTTTGTTGCCCCTGTGCTGGTACTGCTCAGTTATCTGGTTGGGCCAGCGCCAATGGACTTGCAGCTCTGGCCGGGGGCAGTGGTGATGGTATTGATCGCTGCGCTCACTGCATCGCTCGTGACTAACAGTGGTCGCTCTACCTGGTTTCTCGGTGTACTAGTGTTGATGGTGTACCTGGTTTTTGCGATTACGCTGTATCTGTTACCGCCCGCGTCCTGATCAATTTATTTTTTATCGTCCACATAATCGATTAACAATTCGCTGATCCAATCCATAAACACTTGCACGCGCCGCGAGAGATTGCGGCGATTGGGATAGAGCAGCGAAACCGGCATGGGTTCGGCGCGATACGCGGGCAAAATTTCTACCAACTTTCCCTGCGCAAAATAATCCTGCGCGGCCACGCGTGGAATTTGCGCAATACCAAAACCCGCGAGGCAGGCAGCGGTGTACGCATCGGAATTATTCACACTGATATTTCCTTGCATCGCCAGATTTTTTACCTCGCCATTTTCAACGTACTCAAAGCCCGACGATTTGCTGCCAAGTGTTGGGACATAGTGAATCAATTGATGCTGATTTAAATCAGTCAAAGTCTGCGGCACGCCAAAACGGGCAATGTAACCGGGGCTTGCGCAATTCAATAACGCCAATGCGCCCAGTGGTCGCGCGATAAGTGATGAGTCGCCGAGTTTGCCGACGCGCACCACACAATCAAAGCCTTCGCGAATAAGATCAACACGCCGGTCCGTGCTGCTGATTTCAACCTGCAATTGCGGATGCTGGGATAAAAATTCCGGCAGCCGAGGGATCACCCGATTTTTTGCCATGCTGCTGGGCATATCGATACGCAGGCGACCGGTTAAATTGCTGGCGCCCTGCTGGAACAATCCTTCCAGATCGTCCATGTCGGCGAGCAAATCTTTACTGCGCTCATAAAAAATCTGGCCGTCCAATGTGAGTTGTACCCGCCGTGTGGTGCGATGCAACAAGCGCGTACCGAGCAAACTTTCCAACTGCTGCACGCTGGTGGAAATACTGGCTTTGGGCAGACCCAGGCTATCTGCCGCTTTGGTAAAACTCGCGAGTTCAGCAACGCGCACAAAAATCTGCATGGCATCCAATCGATTCATAACCGTCACCATTGTTCGTTTAATGTGAACAGTCTAATCGTGAATCGCGGATTTATCTAAAAATTCCCGAGCAATAGACTGGCCTCACTAACACAGTGCCTTTCATCGGCATTTACAACGACACAATTTTTACGATCTCACATAGGAGCAATGACATGAACAAAATTGCATTAGTCACTGGCGGTAGCCGCGGTTTGGGCAAAAACACGGTATTGGCTCTGGCCACGCAGGGAGTGGATGTGGTGCTCACCTACAACAGCAAACAGGCCGAAGCTGACGCAACAGTTGCCGAAGCCCAAGCCTTAGGTGTGAAAGCGGCGGCACTGCAACTGGACGTAGGCAATAGCAAAAGTTTTAGCGCGTTTGCACAAAGCCTCGCGAAGGTATTGGAGCAACAGTGGCAGCGCCGCGATTTTGATTTTCTCGTCAACAACGCGGGTGTGGGTGTGAACACGCCGTTTGCAGAGACGACAGAGGAGCAATTTGATTTGCTGATGAATATCCATCTCAAAGGCACATTCTTCCTTACGCAAACATTATTGCCGCTCATAAAAGACGGCGGCCGCATTGTGAATATTTCAACCGGCCTCACCCGCTTCACTTATCCCGGCTACTCCGCTTATGCCGCTATGAAAGGTGCGGTTGAAGTGCTGAGCCGCTATATGGCGAAAGAATTAGGTGCGCGCGGCATCGCTGTGAATGCGGTAGCGCCGGGCGCAATCGAAACCGATTTTGGTGGCGGCCATGTGCGCGACAACGATCAACTAAACCAACAGCTCGCATCCATAACTGCATTAGGCCGTGTCGGTGTGCCCGACGATATAGGGCCAATGATTGCTTCGCTCGTGTCGGAAAATAATCGCTGGATCAATGCGCAGCGTATTGAGGTGTCGGGCGGGATGATGCTGTAGTCGGGTGTTGCACGCTATACAGGACTGATCCTGTATAGCGTGTTGTATGACTTTATTCCTGTACCGGTTTTTCTGCCGCAAAATCGCGCAACAATTGGATTGCGTGACTGCAGGAAATTTCCTCTAACAACAGCGTCATCTTGTCGTCATTTTTTGTGGTTAGCACTTCATGGGTGCCACATTTTTTGTTCACTTCTTTCAATACTTCGCTGACAGGGGT
>DATIGS010000268.1:0-17622 GCA_035481425.1 Cellvibrio sp.
GGAGATGCGCGCAGCATTTCAATTAGTTGGTTCCCGGCTTCTTCTTCCAGAACATCCAATTCAACACCGAAGCCGTGTTCGGATGTATGCATTACGATTGAATCAAAACGGTAGCGTTGTAATTTTTGCGCATTTTTATAGGCCAGAATTTCTATACCTAATTGCTGCAATGGTTTTACCTCTGCTAAATCCGATTCGATATACAAACCATGGCAGGTTCCATTTTTAATGCGACCTATGGCTACGGGAGCGTCGTATCGGTAAATCAGGATTTTGATATCGGCTGTATAGCGCGTGCTGCATCTATGTTCCATAGTGGCTCCAAGTTTAGGTTGAATGGTTAATGTTGTGTTTGTCGTTTCGCTGACAGCTCAACTAGCTCAATCGATGATAGATCTTCAATAATTGTCGAATACGTTCGGCAAGTGTGGGTTCAACTTGATCCCACGAAAATGTCCACATCCAGTTCTTATCCGTTGTTCCGGGCATATTCATCCTGTGCCTTCCGTCCAATTCCAAAAAATCCTGCATGGGAATAATTGCCATACGCCCTACAGATGCCAAGGTTGCTTCAATTAGCAACCAGGGAATTTCGTCAGTTGAATTAAAACAATATTGCTTGAGTTGTTGACGACTGCTTTCAGCTAAGGTGTTGTACCAACCTACTGTTGTGTCGTTGTCATGTGTTCCGGTGTAAATCACATCGCTACGGCTATGATTGTGCGGCAGATGCGGGTTATCAGTATTACCGTCGAAAGCAAATTGCAGCACCAACATGCCGGGCAATTCAAATTGATTGCGCAGCTCCTCTACTTCGTCGGTAATCACGCCGAGATTTTCTGCCACGAGCGGCAGACCTGGGAATGCGTCGTAACAGGCTTTTAAAAAAGCTTCTCCTGGAGCTTTGACCCATTTTCCCAAACGAGCATCATGACTGTTTCCCGGTATTTCCCAGTAGGCTTCGAAGCCTCTGAAGTGATCGATTCGAATCAGATCGAACAACTCTAATTGCGTGCGCAAGCGCGATAGCCACCATTGAAATCCATCCGCTTCCATTACATTCCATGCGTAATGTGGGTTGCCCCAATGCTGCCCTTTTTCAGAAAAATAATCTGGCGGCACTCCGGCGACAGTGAGGGGGTTGCCCTCCTCGTCCAACTGAAAATAATGTTGCTGGGCCCACACATCCGCACTGTCATGGCCAACAAATATTGGCATGTCGCCGAATAAACTAATTCCTTTTTTGTTTGCATAGCTTTTCAGCGCGTGCCATTGTTGAAAAAAAGAAAATTGTTCAAACAGCACGACGTCGATCGCTGCTTTAAGCGTAATGCGTTTTTTTTCCAAGGCTGTAGCGTCGCGCTTGCGCAGCTCCGTTGGCCACGTAATCCAGGAGGCCCCTTTGAACTCAGAGCGCAATGCGTTAAATAACGCAAAATCTACTAACCAGCTAGCTTGTTGTGAACAAAAATTCTCAAATTCATTACGAGTTGCAGTGCCATCACTAGTGTGTAAATAGCTATAAAAGGAAGTTGCGCCCTGTTGCCGTGCATAAGCTAGTGACTTTTCACCAACGAGTTGCACATCACCTTTTTGGACCCAACCTTTTTTGATTAGCCAATCGAAACTAATTAAGTCCGGGTTTCCCGCATGCGCCGAAATTGACTGATAAGGTGACATGTCGGCTTGGGTGGGACCAGTAGGCAACATTTGCCAAATAGATAAGCCCGCATTGGCTATCAGATCGATAAAGTAATAAGCATCTTTCCCCAAAGTGCCAAATGTTTTTTTGCCGGTTTCGCTCCAACAACTTTCGGAGCAAGGCAATGATGTTGGATGCAACAAAACACCAGCGGTACGTCGTTGAAAAAGTGGTGATTTGTCTGCCATCGATGCCCTTCCCTTACAGTCTATTAAAAAAATAGCAGTTATTTTTAAATTTGCGATGTGGATTTTCTAATTGGCGTGACCTTGGCGCATTACGCCGCCGGTTGCCGGATCTCCACCGCCTACACTGATAACTTGATTCAAATACGCTGGTGCAGGCTGTTCAATGAGTGAATATAAATTCATTAAGTGACGACGGAAAAGATATTCAAAATCGCTGACACTTTGCGATGGATTGTAATCACCAAACCACCAGAACCAATCCGATCCTTCACAAAGCGCAAGTTGTTTTTCAATCTGGGCCAATTGCTCTGCAGAAAAACTGCGCTTGCTGAGCGCGTGATCAACTTGTTGTTTTGCATCGCATAACATATCCCAGCCGCGATTTTTATCTTTGTCGCCAATCCAGGTGGAAAAGGTGCCGTAGACCCAGCTGCCGGCTACCAAATGCGAAAGCTGAACTGGAACTGGTTGTTGTTGGTCGATCACTTCGCTATAAGTTGCCAGCTCGAGTTGTGGATGGGTTGTTAAACGTTCGTAGAGGGTATTTAAGAAGTGATATGCATTTTCGGGGAAATATTCCCACGCATTTTCTCCATCCATAATGACGGAGATGACGGTATTTTTTGAATCGTTTCCGGCATTGGCAATGTTCTGCATATGATTAATTAAGTCGCCGACAGCATCATCGGAATGCCATGTGGCGTATTTAAAACCAATGAGATCGGACAATCCATCATCGCGAAAAAACGTATTCAATTTTATATTGGCAAAATTATAAACACGGTGCAGCGATTGTTTATCGCTACGCATTTGTTCGGCAGCTGCCCTGTTTTCTATTGCACGGAGGCTGTTGTGCAGCACGGAATCCCCGGTTGCCGCCCAATCAAATTTTGCTTCATGCAATAAAGCCAGCGTGTCATCGCTCAATGAGCCTTCTGAAGCCCAACATCCACGTGGACGTTTACCAAAATATTGCTCAAATGTTTTAAAACCTTCGTGCAAGTGCCACTTGGCGCGATTGCGGCCATCGGGATAAAACGCGGCAGATGGTAATGTCACACCCGGCATGGCTTCTTTTGCGCTGTTTAGATCGATTAACAGCGGGACAATTGGATGCGCATAAGGGCTCATACAGAGTTCTATTTGACCCGCTTCAGCAAGTTTGCGATAACGTGGGCCAATAGAGGCAACGAGTTCACCAATTATGGCGAGTAGTTCGCGGCGGTCTTCGAGTGAAAAATTGCGCTCTTTGTTTTGTAAGCGTTGAATGCGTTCATCCGTACGACGTGGAATTTCTGCAATCCAACTGAGGTGATACCAGACACCTAAATCAGTTAAAAATTGTTCATTCAGATAGCGGCTGATAAATGGCTTCTCATCAAATGTGCCCACGACATCAGCCAGTTCCTGAAAGACTGGAAAACGCTGGATCATTCGCTCGCGATTCGCGCGCAAATATTTTTTTGCCAGATCAGTGAATGCCATCGTGCCTGGTGCGGGCAATATTGGTTCTACTAATGAAGCCAAAACTGCATCTTTTATTTTTACGCTAGGATCTTTCAAATGCGCAGCAATTTGCTGCGCATAATCATCTAATTGTTCCAACAGGATTGGTGCAAAGTTGACTACGGCTTTAGCGGCGGGTTTTGCCTCTATATGCGCCGCCATATCCACATAGTCTTTAATGGCATGAAGATATGTCCAGGGAAAATAATATTCCCCAGTCATAATGTCGCGATAATCAGGCTGATGCATGTGCCAGAGAAAAACAACCTTCGTTTTGCCATTATTAGCCATTGATATCTTCCTGTCCTAGCATGTCGGGAGTTACCAGCACCACACCTTTCGGCGAAACATGGAAACGTTTTTTATCGGCTTCCAAGTCGTAACCAATGACGGTGCCTTCGGGAATCTTGCAGCGGCGATCAATCAAGGCTTTGCGAATTTTGCAGCGACGCCCTACTTCCACGCTCGGAAATAAAACCGAGTCTTCGATTTCACAATAGGAGTGCACACGCACACGCGGGAACAATAATGAATGCTTGATCGCCGAGCCGGAAATAATGCAACCGCCGGCAATTAAGGAATCGACCGCGTAACCGCGACGGCCATCATCATTAAAAACAAATTTTGCTGGTGCCACTTGCTCTTGATAAGTCCAAATCGGCCACTCGCCGTCGTACAAATCCAACTCGGGTGTAATACCAGTCAGTTCGAGATTGGCTTCCCATAACGAATCTACCGTGCCCACGTCGCGCCAATATGCATCGCCACCGGAAACCGGATCGCGAAATGGAAATGCCGAGACACGATGCGATTTGATCATCGACGGAATAATATCTTTACCAAAATCGTGCGAAGAATTTGGATTGTCACGATCTTTTAATAATTCGCGAAATAGCACTTTGGTGCTGAATACATAGATTCCCATCGACGCCAATGCTTTATCCGGTTTTCCCGGCATAGGTTCAGGATTGGCAGGTTTCTCTGTAAATTTTACGATACGGTAGTCCTTGTCCATATCCATCACGCCAAATGAAGGCGCAATTTCCAACGGAACTTCAATGCAACCAACGGTGATATCCGCGCCACGTTCTACGTGTGCAGCAATCATTGTGCCGTAATCCATTTTGTAAACATGGTCACCAGCGAGAATCAAAACATACTCAGGATTGTGGCGACGAATGATGTCGATATTTTGCAGCACCGCATCAGCAGTGCCTGCATACCAGGATTCACTCAAGCGTTGTTGTGCTGGCAATAATTCCACAAATTCGCCCAGCTCTCCGCCGAGGAATCCCCAGCCGCGCTGGACGTGTCGATCTAACGAGTGTGATTTGTATTGAGTTAAAACGCTGATGCGACGAATGCCGGAGTTAACACAGTTTGAGAGGGGAAAATCGATAATGCGAAATTTGCCGCCGAAATGTACTGCTGGTTTTGCACGCCAATCTGTTAGTTGATGTAACCGGGAACCGCGCCCGCCTGCAAGTATTACTGCCAATGTTTCCCGAGTAAGACGACTAACAAAACGACCTGACGTTGGTGTACTCATTAATACGTATTCCTTATGGCTATTGTGTCTGAACGATGAATTTTGTGTTACTGCTTTTGCTTTGAGATGGAGCAATATCAGTGCCAATAAATTGATACGGCCAAAAACCCAAATGAAACACAAAATTTTATGGTGCATTTAAGTGTGCAAATCTGCTCGCTTTAAATGCAAAAGCAAGTGTAGCCACAAATTTGGCACCGAATCTGCAAATGTGATTTATGCGTGCCACTTTTTTTGCAAAAAAATGGTGCAGCAACACCAAATCGCGTGGCTAAGCTAGTAGAGCATGATCGTGTAACAATTTTATGTTGTTCAAATTCGGGCATAATTATCTTTTAGCAAGAAATAGCGCCAAAAATAATCACTTAGGAATCGATTCAATGTTGAATGTGAAGCAGGACAAACCTTTATCCCACGAGATGTTGCGCATTATCACTGCCACCCACCACGACCCCTTCGAAGTACTCGGACGCCATCCTTTAGGTGCAAACTCAACATCCTCCGCTGATACTCTTGTCCGTGTTTATTTACCTGGCGCACGCTCAGCCTCTTTACTAATTAATGAGGAGCAGCTGCCATTGAAGCGCGTCGAAGGCACAGATTTCTTTGAGTGGTATGGTTTGGGGAACGCATTGCCCGCGCACTACCTGGTGCAATGGTACGACCGACATAACAATCTGCATGCCAAATTCGACCCCTATTCATTTGCACCACAATTGGGCGACATCGATATTCACCTGTTTGCTGAAGGTCAGCATTGGAACATTTATCAACATTTGGGCGCGAACCTACGCACAGTGGATGGCATCGAAGGCGTGCTTTTCGCTACTTGGGCGCCCAACGCCGAGCGTATTAGCGTGGTGGGCGATTTTAACGATTGGGATGGTCGCCAACATCCCATGCGTGTGCGTGGCGGTAGCGGCTTATGGGAGGTATTTATCCCCGGTATCAAACCTGAAGCCTTATATAAATTCGAGATCCGCAACCGCACCACGGGCGCGGTGTTCCTGAAGTCTGACCCTTATGGCCAGGCATTTGAAATGCGTCCGCAAACCGGATCGATCGTCAAAGCTCCTTCATCGTACGAATGGCAAGATGGCGATTGGATGGACAAGCGCGCGCACTGGGATTGGCAGGCCTCCCCTCTCTCTATATATGAGATGCATCTGGGTTCCTGGCGTCGGGGTTGGGCCGGCGAGTTTATGAATTATCGCGAGCTTGCCCATCAGGTCGTCGACTACATAAAACCGCTCGGCTTTACCCATATTGAAATCATGCCTGTCAGCGAGCATCCGCTGGATGATTCCTGGGGCTATCAAACAACCGGTTATTACGCGCCAACCAGTCGTTTTGGTACGCCGGATGATTTCCGCTATTTCGTGGATTACCTCCATCGTCATGGTATCGGGATCATTCTTGATTGGGTCCCCGCGCATTTTCCGAAAGATGCACATGCCCTCGCCCGCTTCGATGGATCCGCACTTTATGAGCATGAAGATCCCCGCCTTGGCGAACATCGCGATTGGGGAACGCTGATCTACAACTACGGTCGCAACGAGGTGCGCAATTTTTTGTTGGCCAATGCGCTCTTTTGGCTGAAGGAATATCACCTTGACGGTCTGCGCGTCGATGCGGTGGCGTCCATGCTGCATTTGGATTACTCGCGCAAAGCTGGCGAATGGATACCGAATATTCACGGGGGCAATGAAAACCTGGAGGCCATGGCGTTCCTGCAAAAGTTGAATGAAGTTTGCCACGGCCAACACCCCGGAGCGCTCGTGATTGCAGAGGAATCCACTTCCTGGCCGCAAGTGACCCGTCCCACCTGGGTTGGTGGTTTAGGTTTCTCAATGAAATGGAATATGGGATGG
Organism: Cellvibrio sp.; assembly: GCA_035481425.1. Lineage (GTDB taxonomy): Bacteria > Pseudomonadota > Gammaproteobacteria > Pseudomonadales > Cellvibrionaceae > Cellvibrio. Next base: position 6,817 of record DATIGS010000268.1, read on the forward strand.
ATGCACGATACGCTGGAGTACATCAGCAAAGATCCTATTCATCGCCAGTATCACCATAACCAATTGACCTTCGGCATGATGTACGCCTTTACCGAAAACTTTATGCTGCCGTTTTCGCACGATGAAGTTGTGCATGGTAAAGGCAGCATGATTAACAAAATGCCGGGTGATGATTGGCAAAAATTCGCTAACCTGCGTTTGCTTTACACCTATCTGTTTACCTATCCCGGAACAAAATTATTATTTATGGGCAGCGAGTTCGCGCAATGGAGTGAGTGGGCACAGAGTCGATCGCTTGATTGGAATCTATTGGACTATGCGCCGCATCAGGGAATACAAACATTAGTAAAAGATTTAAACCATTGTTACACCAGCATGCCTTCACTGTATCAACGCAATTTCCGCGGTGACGGTTTTGAGTGGATTGATTGCCATGACAGCACTCAATCCATTGTGAGTTACATTCGCAAAAGTGGTGAGGATTTCAGTATCGTAATTTTGAATTTCACACCGGTAACTCGCTCAAATTACCGCATAGGTGTTCCTGTTGCTGGCGCTTATCAAGAGGTATTGAATTCTGATTCCAGTTTCTATGGTGGCAGCAACTGGGGTAACGCGAATCCCATTTATTCACAACCGGTTCCGTGGATGAATCATCAACAATCGTTGGAGATTAATCTTCCACCTTTGGGTGCACTTATTTTAAAACTTGCTTAATTGTTGGATAGGGACCACCCATGCAGAAAATTTTATTTGCGACCAGTGAAGTTTATCCGTTGATTAAAACCGGGGGGCTGGCCGACGTAGCGGCCAGCTTGCCGCGTGCATTATTGAAATTGGGGCAAGATGTAAAAATTTTGCTACCGGCCTATTCCAGTGTTCTGGAGAAAGCGAAAAGCATCGGAATCAAGGATGTTGCCCAGTTAGATGTTGAGGGATATTTAGTGACGCTAAAGCAAACTCGTTTGCCCGGCACTAAAGTCGTTGTTTTGCTTGTCGATATTCCTGAATTTTCTACGCGCGAAGGAAATCCATATTGTGGTCCTGATGGAAACGACTGGTACGATAATCACAAACGTTTTTTTATATTTTCCAAAGCAGCTGAATTGATTGCGTTGGATAAAGCCGGATTGAGTTGGCAGCCGACAATTGTGCATTGCAACGACTGGCAAACAGGTCTGATTCCCGCTTTGCTTTCGTTGCACGCTCAACACCCCGCAACCATTTTTACTATTCATAATCTTGCTTATCGTGGCCTGTTTTCCTATCAGGCATTCTCGGAATTAAATTTACCGACTCCATTTTGGCACTATGAACAGTTGGAGTTTTATGGGCAGATGTCTTTTATCAAAGGCGGATTGGCATTTGCAGATTTCATTACGACGGTCAGTCCTAGTTACGCCAGTGAAATTCAAACCCCTGAGTTCGGTTACGGTTTGGATGGATTGATAAGGCACCGCTCTGATGTAGTCGCCGGGATTTTAAACGGCATAGATACTGACGAATGGAATCCCGGAACTGATCCTCATCTCTTTTGCAATTACAATCGTCGCACTCTGACTAACAAAACCAAAAACAAGTTGGCTTTACAAGACGAGCTGGGCCTTAGCGTGAATGCCGACATCCCATTGATCGGGTTCGTAGGGCGTTTGGTAGATCAAAAAGGTGTTGATCTGATTTTGGCGCAGATGAATCAATTGTTGAGCCAGGATTGCCAGTTGGTTGTTCTCGGTAGTGGTTTTCCCCACTACGAGCAAGCATTAAAAAATATTGCCGCGCAACATCCCAGAAAGGTCGCCGTGTTGCTTGGGTACAATGAATCTTTTGCTCATCGGGTTGAAGCGAGTAGTGATATTTTTCTCATGCCTTCCATCTTCGAACCTTGTGGTTTGAATCAAATGTACAGCTTACGTTACGGCACCTTGCCTGTTGTTCATGCGGTTGGTGGTTTGCGCGATACAGTATTTGAAGCAGCGCCTGACGGCATTACCGAAAAAGCGAACGGCTTCGTTTTTGATAATGCAACAGCCGAAGCGCTGCATGCAGCGATCCTACGCGCGATTGCACTTTTTCATCGCAAGGATATTTGGAAAAAATTGCAGTTAAATGCAATGGGTAGCGATTTTTCCTGGGATTCGAGTGCTAAGGAATATCTTTCGATCTATGAAAGAATAAACCCTGTATAACAATCCAATTTTTAAATTTTCTGATAAAAACTAAAAAGGCGAATCGCTTTTTGTGATTCGCCTTTTTTATTTGAATCAGTTGAAGTGAATCATAACGTTGGAATTGCAGCTAAGAGTTGTTTGGTATACTCCTGTTGTGGCGAGAAAAATATTTGTTCAGTTGCTCCCTCCTCGACCAACTTTCCTTTTTGCATAACAACAACACGGTCACACAGGTAGCGCACTACTGACATGTCGTGAGAAATAAACAGCATAGTCAAATTGTGTTTTTGAGTTAATTTCAAGAGCAGCGCCAATATTTGCGCGCGAATGGTCACGTCCAACGCCGATACAGGCTCGTCTGCAACGATTAATTTTGGTTTTAAAGCGATTGCTCGTGCAATGGCGATACGTTGGCGCTGCCCCCCGGAAAATTCGTGAGGATATTTACGGATAAATCGCCGGTCCAAACCAACGTCGTCCATCAGCTCGTTAACACGGTTCAGTACTGTATCTTTCGTGGCAATACCGTGCACGAGTAAAGGCTCGGCCAGCGTATCAAATACAGTCATGCGCGGATTCAATGAAGCGTAGGGATCCTGGAATATCATTTGAACATCGCGACGCATCGCCTTGAGATTGGACGCGGATAGCTCTAGCAAATTTGTTCCATTGAAAAGCACTTCGCCGGATTGTGCATCGACTAACCGAATTATACTTCTACCAAGCGTCGACTTCCCCGACCCGGATTCACCAACCAGCCCTAATATCTCTCCACGCTGAATGTGAATGCTTACGTTATCGACGCCGCGGGCAAACTGCTTTTTACGATTAAACAGGAGCCCTGTTTGTACGGCATAACCTACGTTAATATTTTTTACATCGAGTAGCGGAGGCTCATCTAATCTGGCGGCGCTCGCAACGGGTTTGGCGGTAGTAAGCACGGCGCTCAGCAAGGCTTTTGTATATTCTTGCGTTGGATTTTTAAAAATGGCGTCTGTCGTACCCTGCTCTACCAATTTTCCTTTTTCCATCACGATTATGTCGTCAGCCATTTGTGCTGCAACGCCCAGATCATGAGTAATAAAAATAACGGCAAGGTTGTGGCTTTGTTGCAGACCTTTGATAAGCGCAAGGATTTGGGCCTGCACCGTAACATCCAAAGCTGTAGTTGGTTCATCAGCAATGAGTATTTCTGGCTCCGCCAAAAGTGCCATGGCGATCATTACACGTTGTCGCATCCCCCCTGAAAATTGGTGAGGATAATCACCGATACGTTTTTCGGCATCCTTAATACCTACTTCCAATAATGAGGCAATTGCTTTTTCCCTCGCCGCCTTTTTGTTCATGTTTTTGTGTTGCGATAAAACTTCAATAAGCTGATCTGAAATGCGCATATACGGATTCAGGCAAGTCATCGGGTCCTGAAAAATCATGGCGATTTTATTTCCGCGCAGATGACGTAATTCCGCCTCTGATGCGGTCAACAAATCCTTCCCATGAAATAGCGCGCGACCTGACTCGATTTTTCCGGGTGGCGAAGGAATTAATCCCATGAGCGCATAACAGGCAACGGATTTTCCTGAGCCGGATTCGCCCACAATGCCTAAAACTTTTCCCGCATCAAGGGAAAAACTGAGGTTTTCAACGGCAACAGTTTGGCCATTTCTGGTATTAAATAAGACACGTAAATTTTCGACGGAGAGTAATTTTTCGCTGGTCATGATTAATCCCTGGACGCTCTTGGGTCGAGTGCATCGCGCAAACCGTCACCAAGAAAATTAAGTGAGAACAAGGTAACCGTTAATACCAAACCGGGGAAAAGCAGCAGCCAGGGATACTCTTCCATTGTCTCTACACCGCCAGAAATTAATGAGCCCCAAGAGCTAGCGGGAGGCTGAATTCCTAAGCCTAAAAAGCTCAAAAAAGATTCCAACAAAATCACACTGGGAATAGTTAAGGTGGTGTAAATGATCACTGTACCGATCACATTTGGAATCAGGTGTCTGGAAATAATTCGCCAAGGCGGTAACCCCATTGATAGCGCGGCTTCAACGAATTCTTGCCGTTTAATCGTTAATACTTGACCGCGTACAATCCGGGCCATGGTTAACCATTCCACTGCTCCTATTGCCAAAAACAACAACAGCATACTGCTGCCAAAAATAACCGTAAGCAGAATAATAAATATGGTAAACGGCAATGCATAAAGCGTGTCGACAATTCGCATCATTACTGCATCAACATGACCTCCGACAAAACCAGCTATCGCACCCCAAAGCACACCTATGGTGAGTGCGACCGCTGTCGCAATGAATCCAACCATCAACGAGATGCGGCTGCCGTACATAATGCGAGTGAGCTGGTCGCGACCAAGAACATCCGTGCCCAACCAGTGGTCTGCCGAGGGAGGCGATGCACCTAAATCGAGGTTTTGTTCTTCATAGGAATATGGTGCAATCCATGGTGTGAATAACGAGATCGCGATGATAAATAACAAGACAAAAAGACCTGTCATCGCCATTTTATTTTTACGCAAACGCGCAAAAGCATCCTGGGTTAAGGATGTGCCTTTTTCTAAATTCTGAAGCTGGGCGGATAGCGTATTATTCGACATGATTAATTGCCACCTCCTAACTCTTGGCGCATTTTGGGGTTTAACCAAACAAGCACAATATCAGCGAGAAGGTTAAATAAAATAATGAGCGCGGCAAAGAAAATGGTAAAGCCGAGAATCATTGTGTAATCCCGATTGAATGCAGCGGTAACGTAAAACCGGCCGAGGCCGGGAACTTGAAAAATAGATTCAACAACAAATGAGCCCGCGAGCAACCCTGCGATAGCTGGGCCTAAAAATGAAATCACGGGTGTGATACCTCCACGCAGTGCGTGGACCAGAATAATTCGCGTGTTGGAAAGCCCTTTCGCTCGCGCCGTGCGAATGTAATCCTGTGCCATTACCTCAATCATGCTGCCGCGGCTAATGCGCGCAATATAAGCGGCGTAGGCAAATCCCAAGGTAATGGAAGGAAGAATCTTGTCGCCAGGTATTTGCCCCCAACCTGCAACCGGAAGCCATCCCAACCAAATACCAAAAACCAACAATAAAATTGGGCCCAATACGAAGGTCGGCATACAAATGCCAATCATCGCCGACGACATGGAAATATAGTCCTGGGCGCTGTTTGGTTTTAGTGAGGCAATTATGCCTGCCGCAAGCCCAACAATTAGTGCAAATACAATGGCATAAAATGACAATTCGAGTGTGGCAGGAAGCCCCGCGGCGAGAAGATCATTAACATTGTGCGTAGGATATTTAAACGAGGGGCCGAGATCGCCTTGCAGCAGGTTGCCCAGATAATCCAGATATTGTTTCCATAAAGGATCGTCCAGATGATATTGCGCATTCAATTTTTTCAACACTTCAGCGGGAACTGCGCGGTCCTTATCAAATGGGCCGCCAGGAGCTGCGTGAACCATAAAAAATGTAACTGTGATCACCAGTAACAATACAGGTATGGCCTGCAATAAACGTTTAACAACAAAGCTCAGCATGACAACCTCATTTGTGACTGGGTTCGAGATGGATATATTTATAAGGATGGTAATCCATAATGTTCATGTAATACCCCTTCACATCTGTTGATAAGAGATTGTTGGTTGAATAGTTATAAATAGGAATAAATGGAACTTCATCGACCAGAATCGCTTCGGCTTGCTGAAATAATTCATATCGTTCTTCGCGGTTTTTGGAAGAAGAGGCTGCACGGATCAATTGATCGTATTTTTTATTTGACCATCCGGTTCTATTGTTGCCACCGTTGGTGATGAAAATTTCCAAAAAAGTATTGGGATCTACGTAGTCACCGATCCAAGCCATACGTGCAATCTGATAATTCAATAATTTCTGATTGTTTAAAAAAACTTTCCATTCCTGATTTTGCAGCGTGACATTAATGTTGAGATTTTTTTTCCACATTTGTTGTACCGCTTGCGCAATTTTTAGATGGTCCTCTGATGTATTGAATATGAGCTCCAATGGCGGCATGCCCTCCCCATTTGGATAGCCTGCGTCAGCTAATAATTTCCTCGCTTTGTCCAGGTCATAAGTCATTTTGGCTTTTGCGGTGTAACCTAAAACATCTGGTGGTGTGAGCGTATATGCTGGTGTTTGTTGGCCTTTGGTTACATTCTTTGCAATTGACTCTCTGTCAATTGCATAAGCTAATGCTTTGCGTACCCGAGCGTCATTAAATGGAGGTTTGGTTACATTAAACATGTAAAAGTAAGTGCCCAGATATGGGAACGTTACATATTCAGTCGCGCCGCTACTTTTATATTTTTCTATTTTCGCAATAGGCATCCATTCTGTTTTATGCAGTTGGCCTGCTTTAAACATGCGCTCTTCTGCCAACAATTGCTCAATTGGATAAAAACGTATCTCTTTGAGTTTAACAGTTTCCGCATCCCAATAATGGGCGTTTTTTGTAACGGAAAATACTTTTCCGGGAGTCCATTCATTGATAACGAATGATCCGTTACCGACGAAGTTCTCTGGCCTTGTCCAGGTTGAATCTCTCTCGTCAATAGCAGAAAATTTGCTGATAGTATCCACATGGACTGGAAACATGCTGTGATGATCCAGCAACTGAAGAAAATAAGGCGTGGGATTCTCCAAAGTGATTTGTAAAGTCTCGTCATCCAATGCTTTCACACCGACATCATCAAAGCTTTCCAACTCTTGTTTAAAAAACTTTTCAGCATTTTTTAATACAAAAAGTGACTCGACATATTCGTTGCCTAATGCTGGCATTAATGCCCTATGCCAGCTCCGTACAAAATCGTTGGCGATAAGTTTATCGCCATTCGACCATTTAGCACTTTCGCGAATGTGGAATGTGTAGGTCATCCCGTCATCGGATATTTGCCATGTGTCGGCTACACCGGGCACGATTTCGAGTGATTGGGGATGCTTTGATACCAGTCCCTCAAATAATGCCATTTGAATACGATATTCTGGCATCCCGGTTGTGGTGTGTGGATCAACGCCGGAAATTTCAGCGGCGTTGCTGATATGCATTATTTGTTGTTCTGTCCCTAGATCCACCAGCTTTTTTCGATCCCCGCAAGCGACCAGCAGCAGTAAACAGGTGAATATAACGACAAGTCGGACTCTTGGTTTCATAATCAGAAAGCTACATAGGTATTTAAGTTAGATGTTCGTTTCAAGAGCAAAAACTTCGCAAGCATGATCGAATGTTAGTACAGTTTAATCGACTGGCAAAGAAACAAAATCCTTAATTTTTAAGCACTTAACGAACTTAAACATATCATTACTACACTAGGAGCTACCATGCGTGGCTACGCTCCTTCCCTCTAAGGGTGATGTTTCCCTACAAAATTATAATTTACTGCTAAGCTTCAAATTAATCCTCTTTCCGACCGACCATAACAAGATCTTAACTATGCGGGATTATTTGCTAACCGAAGATCAACGAGATTGCCTTCAGGAAATCACCAATGTTGCGATGGGACAAGCAGGTTCTCATCTGGCACGCCTGTTGGACGTTTTTGTGGTTTTATCTATTCCCCATGTGAGTGTGCTGAATCCTACTGATATCGCAATGGCGTTACAGTCGCTTAATCGAGAAAGCCGGGACGATATCGTGCACGGTGTGTGCCAAGGCTTTATTGGTGGCGGGATAGCCGGTGAGGCGATGTTGATTTTCCATGAAACAGATTTTGATGATCTGGCCAAACTGCTTAAATATGAGCGCGTTCCCAATGAGCAAGCCCAATATGAGCTTTTAATGGATACCGCCAACGTTCTTAATGGTGCATGTTTGAGGGGATTAGCGGAACAACTCGATACCCATTTCAGTTTTGGACCGCCAATGTTGCTAGGCCAGCATTGCAATATCACTGACTTATTGCAAAACAACAATATGAAATGGAAACAGGCACTGGTGGTTGAGATTAACTATTCGATTGAGAATCATAAAATTAATTGTGATTTATTACTAGTTATCGCAGAACACTCTATTTTTGGTTTAACTGAAAAACTTAATTACCTACTTGACTAGGTTGAACAATATCGATGGCAATGAGTGAAGATCTGAATAAGCTTTTCAAGGATGCCCATTGGCAAATGGACATCTTGCAGAATATCGATGTGGGTCTTGTGGTAATGAATCAAGACTACACGGTTGAAGTGTGGAATAGCTTTATGCAAAACCACAGCGGAAAAGCACCGGAAAATGTACTCGGAAAAAGTTTGTTTACCGTTTTCCCTGAATTATCTGAACAATGGTTTCGGCACAAAGCTCAGCCTGTTTTCATATTGCAAAATACGGCCTTTACCACATGGGAGCAGCGCCCCTATTTATTCCGTTTTCCGCACTATCGCCCTATCACAGGCACTGCAGAGTACATGTATCAAAATAGTACGATCATTCCGCTTGTCGATACCAAAAACGAAGTCAGCCATATTTGTCTGGTTATCTATGATGTTACGGACACGGCTGTAAACAAACTGGCCCAACAACAAGCTAACAAGCAACTTCAAAATCTTAGCCGCACTGACCACCTTACAGGTTTATTTAACCGTGGTTACTGGGAGCTTCGCTTGATCCAGGAGTTCAAACGGCATGATCGCTATGAGCAACCATCCAGCTTGATTATGCTGGATATTGATCACTTTAAAAAAATCAATGATATGCATGGCCACACTATAGGTGATGAGGCGATTCGAGGAGTCAGTCGCGCCATCAAGGAGCAGGTGCGTGATCTGGATATTGCTGGCCGTTATGGGGGCGAAGAGTTTGGCATTGTGCTAACTAACACCAATGGTGATGGTGCGTGTGTCTTTGCAGAGCGTCTACGTAAGGCTATTGAAAAGTTAGCAATATTTACAGGAGGCCATGAAATCAAATTTACAGTGAGTTTGGGTGTAGCTGAGTTAACAGACAAGATTCACGGCCATCGCGGTTGGATCGAAAAAGCCGACCAGGCACTCTACAAGTCCAAAGAGGAAGGCCGAAACCGTTGCACCATGCTCCCGTGATTTCCAAATCTTTTTTCCTACATTGTCATTTGAATATAGCGCTGATAATTCTTGTCCCCTAAAAAAAACAAAACCTCACTTTTTACGGTGAGGTTAGCAATATAAAAGGCTCGCATTGCGAGCCTCAGATCGCTGACAAACCCCACCCTAAAAAAGTGGGATTTGTTGCTTTAGATGGCGTCGATTACCAAGCCGTTGTAGCAATACCGAGCTAAAAATACTTTCAAGCGTCTATAAATATCCCTTACGCGATCCTGGGTGAGCCTCAGCAAACTGAATGCGTAAAAAGACCGCGCCAGTAACAGCGCTATCTTCTTCATATTCTGGCAAGCAGCGGCTAATAAACACTGTCCACTCACGCGCCGCAGCCCGCGATAACGCGCATAGCGATGACCATGCAGTTGTTTCGCATCCGCAAAACTGCGCTCCACCGTTTCCTTTCGCCGCTGGTAAATCCGTTTGCCTTTGGCCGTTAATCGCCGTGCATCGGTGCGTTCAAGACTGTCCTGCCAGATATGACGCGTAATCACTTTCGTGCGATTACGACTGCGAGTGCACTGATCCAGAAACGGACAATTTTTACATTGCTCTGAATCGGAATGGTATTCACGATAACCCAACCGGTTCGTGGTGTTGTACGGAATTAACTGGCCCGCCGGGCAAATATAGTGATTGTTGTCGGCATCGAACACAAAAAGTCGCTTGGCAAAGTAACCCTCTTTTTTATTCGGACGGCGATAGCCAATCACCGCCTCAATGTTCCGATCTTCCAAGCCTTTGCAAATAGCAGCGGTTTTATAACCCGCATCCAATCCCACCGCCTCCGGATAAATATTGAACGCGGTCAATTGGCGATCCAATCGCGCTAAATAAGGTTTGCTGTCATGCACATTACCCGGTGTGACGTGGGTGTCGGTGATGATGTTGTGTTTACCATCCACGGTGCGATGGTCGAGATAATAAAATCCCTGCGGTTTCCCTTCGCGGGTGAGATAACCGCTGTCAGGATCGGTGGTGCTGACTTTAATGTCGCGGGTGTTGGTCCCGGTATCGATCGCTTTTTCTTTCAGTGGTGCTTTGCTGTTGGCGATCCGGTCTTCATCAATCGCCACTTCCAGCGCAGTTAAATAATCGGTCGGCGTTTGCGTGACGGTGTGAATGTCAAACTTCTTTTTATTCGCGTTGGCTTTCATGTGGGTGCTGTCGGTGTAGAGCACATAGCCGCCCACCAAACCATGGCCAATCGCCTGGCGGACAATTTCATCAAAAATCTGCTGCTCAATATCGGTCGCCAAAAACCGGCGGTGACGCTGCTGGCTAAAAGTGGAGGCGTCGATGATTTTATCGGTCAAACTCAACCCCAAAAACCAGCGATAGGCCACATTCACTTGCACCTCGCGCACTAACTGACGTTCGCTGCGCACGCCAAACAAATAGCCGATGAACAGCATTTTGAATAACAGTACGGGATCAACCGCAGGGCGGCCGTTGTTATCGCAATACAGGTGACGGACTTTATCGCGGATGAATTCAAAATCGATGTGTTTGTCGATTTTGCGCAGGAGATGGTCAGCCGGA
>DATIGS010000269.1:0-4068 GCA_035481425.1 Cellvibrio sp.
CCCCCGCTCTGCCTCCAGGCGAATATAACAATTAGCCTTTGCCATACTGCTTAACACGCCAGAGCTTTGCGAACCGGCGCTAACGACAGTATTCACACCTTGCTCACTCGCTAAAACTCCACGCTGAAAATCCATTCGCCCAGGATGCTTTTTAAAGGATTGTTTTGCGATAGCATTCAGCTGTACTGATTCAACCGATTTCTCACCCGCTAGATATCGCACCGCTGGCACAACAAGCTGATGATAAGTGACCGCCGTTGAAACAGGATTGCCCGGCAACCCAAAGAACCAACCTGCCCCTAAACGGCCAAATGCAAAAGGTTTTCCCGGCTTCATCGCGACTTTCCAGAAGTCAATTTGGCCTAACTCTTCCAATATTGTTTTGGTGTAGTCCGCATCACCGACAGAGACCCCACCGGTAGAAATGACGACATCAGCCCATTGTGCAGCCTGCATAAACGCTGCGCGAAGAGCCAGCAGATCATCGGCGATAATACCGATATCTTTTATTTCGACGTTTAATCGTTGCAAGAGTGCGCATAGCAAAGGGCGATTGCTGTCATAAATTTTATCCTCGTCGTGCGTACTGCCAAGTGACAATAACTCGTCGCCCGTAGATAACACAGCGATACGCAACTTCCGCCAAACCTTGATGCGCGCAATCCCCAGCGATGCTAGCAAACCAATATCCAGCGCACTTATACGATGTCCTTTACTCAGAACTTCACTGCCCTTTTTTATATCGTCACCGGCGCGACGAATATTTTCGCCTTGCACCACAAGTTTGTTCAGATGCAGTGTTTGAGCAGTACGCGTAACATTTTCTTGCATCACCACCGCATCGGCACCACCTGGAATCATCGCACCGGTCATAATGCGCACAACTTGCATTTTACCGAGCGCCGACTGCACACCCTCTTGCTCTGTAAAGCGAAAGGGGTGCCCAGCCAGAGACTGACCAATCACATCAAACACAGCGCCTTCAGTTTGTGCATCACCAGTACGCAGCGCATAGCCATCCATTGCAGAGTTATCACTGGCAGGAACATTAATGCTTGCCAACACTGACTCAGCGAGCACCCGATCCAATGCGAATGCCAATTCAACCCACTCAGCTTCCTGCACTGGAGTTAATTGTTGGTGCATACGCAATAACGCGTCATGTACTGATAACAACCCAGGCTGTGAACAACAATCCATTAGCATATCTCTACTGAAGATTAGTTTTGTTGATTAATCATCCACACGGCTGCTTCTACGCGTGAGCGCAAATGCAATTTTTTCAGCAAATGTTTAACGTGCACTTTGACTGTGCCATCTGAAATATCCAATTCGCGGGCAATGACTTTATTACTCATGCCCTTGGCAATTAATTTCAGAATTTCCAATTCACGCTGGGTAAGACTGTCGCTACCCACAGCATCTTTTGTGGTGGGATTGCGAATGGCGGTGGCCAGTATCTGCGTGACCGCTTCACTCAACACCATTTTGCCGGATAAGGCGCGTTCGATTTGCACCAGCATATCTTCCGGTTCCATGTCTTTTAGCAAATAGCCATCTGCCCCCGCTGAAATTGTACTGAGCACATCTTCATCGGCATCGGACACAGTGAGCATCACAATGCGCGAGGTGACACCTTCATCGCGCAAATGGCGTAGTGTTTCCAAACCATCCATGCCCTGCATATTCAAATCCAATAAAATTAAATCAGGGTCTAGTTCACTCGCCAATTTAATCGCATCTTTGCCATTGCTCGCTTCGGCTACGACTTCCATCTCACCCGACAGTGTTAAAAGTTGACGCAGCCCTTTACGCAATAAAGGGTGATCGTCCACCAACATAATGCTCGCGGCCGTTTCTGTCACAAGACTCTCCTCAATACCAATACATCATTATCTGTAGTTTAACTGCTTACAGGAACCTAAGGGCAGCGCATGCCCCTTTGTGGGTAGATAGATCAAATGCACCTACCCCTATTGGGTAGGTCGGGTAACACTTCTAATACTCCAACTTAACACTGAGGTTGAATAGTTTCCATGTCTGCGCAAAGCCATAGTGATACTTGTGGGAAAACAACTTTTTGACCGAGGGCTTCACATGTCTGACCTAAAACAATGGGAACCGGAACAGCAAACGTTCTGGGATTCACGCGGGAGAGCAATTGCCAATCGCAATTTGTGGATCTCAATTCCAAGCTTACTCTGTGGCTTTGCCGTGTGGATGCAGTGGAGCATTATTACCGTGCAAATGCTGAATCTTGGCTTTCCCTATCAGGCCGGTGATTTATTCAGCCTCGCGGCAATTGCCGGTTTAACCGGAGCGACACTCCGCATTCCAGCAAGTTTTTTTATTCGCTTGTGCGGTGGCCGCTACACCATTTTTTTAACCACCAGTTTATTGATGCTACCTGCAATTGGAACCGGTCTGGCTTTGCAGGATCAAAACACGCCGTTTTGGGTGTTCCAATTAATGGCGCTTCTCTCCGGAATTGGCGGGGGTAATTTTGCAGCGTCTATGTCTAACATCAGTTTTTTTTATCCTCGTAAGCAGCAGGGATTAGCGCTTGGTCTAAATGCCGGGCTAGGTAATTTCGGTGTGACCAGTATGCAAATTCTGGTACCGCTGTTTATGACATTTGGCGCATTTGGCGCATTGGGTGGCGACCCAATGGTGTTGAAATCTGCAAGCGGCACATTAATCGGTGCCATCCCTGCGGGTACCGAAACCTGGATTCAAAACGCGGGGTTTGTCTGGTTACTGCTGCTCATCCCACTCGCTTTTGCGATTTGGTTTGGTATGAACAACATCAACACCGCAGAGGTAAGTCCCAATCTGGCAGGCGGAGCGCCGCGCTCTTTTGCGATCATTATCGCAATGATGTTAATTGGCTTCGCAACCTCGGCGTTGGGGCTGTGGCTAATCATGCCTGCCAGTGTCAATGGCTCCGGCTTTGGGATCCCCAAAGAACTGGTACTGGTGCTGGTATTGTTTGCCACAGTGATGTTACTCAAAGCGCTACCAGGGACTATTCGCACCAGTCTTGATCGCCAATACAAAATTTTTAACAACAAACACACCTGGGTAATGAGTGTGTTGTATGTGATGACTTTTGGCTCATTTATTGGTTTTTCAGCAGCCTTCCCGCTGTCTATTCAAGTCATTTTTGGTTTTAGTCATGTAACTATCGATGGAGTGATGACCCACAATACCCTCAACCCGAATGGCCCTAGCGCTCTGACTTACGCATGGATCGCCCCCTTTATTGGCGCACTCATTCGCCCGGTAGGAGGTTGGGTATCTGACAAGTTTGGTGGTGCACTCGTCACCCAAGCCTGTGCGATTGCCATGGTTATTTTGTCGATGCTTGCGGCTTATTACATGCGCCTGGCTTATCAATCTGCCACCCCCGAGCAGTATTTTGTGCCCTTCTTTTTAGTGTTCTTGGGTTTGTTTGCCGCAAGTGGTATGGGTAATGGTTCAACCTTCTGCTCCATCGCCAATATTTTTCCTAAAGAGCAAGCGGGCCCGGCACTGGGATGGACCTCTGCGGTAGCGGGTTATGGGGCATTTTATATTCCGCAAGTATTTGGCGAGCAAATCAAAGCTGCCACACCGGAATATGCGATGCTGGGTTTTGCGGTATTTTATCTGGTGTGTGTGTTATTAAACTGGTGGTTTTATTTACGTAAACAAGGTGAATTTTATAATCCCTGAAAACTTTACGGTCACCGAAAATTTTATAGTCTGTTAAATAAGGCAACAATTAAAGCGAACCCTGTGCCAGCACTGAATATCCTTGAGCAGGTAATTACGCAATCCAACCATTATTGCGCTACCTGCCTCAAGCTCCTCCCTTTCAGAAATATTACTGACTAAATTACCTTGGAGTAACGAATTGTTGATGCGTTGTTAAGGTACTCATCAAACACCATACAAATTCTACGAATAAGCAACCGCCCTGCATTGAGAACTTCAATTCCGTCATCGTCAATACTGAGCAATCCATCTTCAATCATTGGTTTTAATTGCGCTAACTCTTTAGCAAAATGGCTGCGTGAATCCAGACCA
>DATIGS010000270.1:0-3880 GCA_035481425.1 Cellvibrio sp.
AAAAGCACGTGAACGCCTGGCAAAAGCTGAAGCCGAGAACGATGCAAATGTTGAAGCCTTCCGCGCGGGTGTTACCAAGCTGGAAGACAAATTGAATGAGTTGGCTTAACCCATGGCACTATTAAATATTACGTCGCCCCACACCCACGGGGCCAATCGTACCGGGCGCGTTATGCGTCTGGTGGTTTACGCCACGTTTCCGGGTATAGCAGCGCTTACGCATTTCTTTGGCATAGGTGTGCTGATCAATGTGCTGCTGGCAAGCTTGAGTTGCATCGCCTTTGAAGCGCTGGTGATGAAGCTGCGTGCGCGTCCGATTATGTTTTACCTGCGCGATTGCAGCGCGCTGGTTACTGGCGTACTTATCGGCGTTTCCCTGCCGCCCTACTGCCCCTGGTGGCTGGTGATCAGCGCCAGTTTTATTGCCATCGTATTGGCTAAACAACTCTACGGTGGAATGGGTTTCAATCCGTTCAACCCGGCGATGGTTGCCTACGTACTGCTGCTGATTTCTTTCCCCATCCCCATGACCCAGTGGGCTACGCCTCTGCCAATGCTGGCCGATGACCAGACCGTACCCAGCTTGGTGGCCGCATTGGATAAAGTGTTTTTTGGTACTGCAATCGATGGTTACAGCTCTGCCACCGTGCTGGATGTAATGAAGCAAAATAGCGGGCAAACACTGGCAGACCTGTACCAGGCGCAACCTGTGTTCGCCGAAGGCCGCTGGGCAGGCGCGGGTTGGGAATGGGTCAACATCGCCTTTTTGATTGGCGGTATTTATTTACTCTACAAAAAAGTGTTTACCTGGCACGCACCAATCTCCATGTTGCTGGCGTTAGTGGTTATGGCGGCACTGTTTTACGATTCAGGCAGCTCCAACTCCGGCGGTTCACCGATTTATCACCTGCTCTCGGGCGCGACTATGCTCGGTGCATTTTTTATCGTGACTGATCCGGTCAGCTCAGCGGTAAGTACCCGCGGCCGTATCGTGTACGGCGCCCTGATCGGGGTAATGATTTACGTCATTCGCACCTGGGGTACCAGCTATCCTGATGGTGTCGGTTTTGCAGTATTGCTGCTCAATTTCGCTTCACCGTTTATTGACTACTACACCACACCGCGCACTTACGGCCATAAAAAACCGCGCCGCGCGACCGATTCAAGCAAACAGGATGGAGGTCATTAATGCTCGGCCAATCCATTAGCAAAAACAGTTTGCTGCTCGCCGCTTTTGCCCTCGCAACGGCAGGTGCTGTAGCGCTGACCAATCTTGGTACCCAAGACCGTATCACCGTTGCCGAGCGCGCAGCACAACAGCGCGCGCTGTTTGAAATAATTCCGCTGCAAACTCACGACAATGATTTGCTCACCGACATCATTCCCGTACCACTCGCCGCACAGGAATTTTTACACGTGGGCAGCGAAGCCAAAATCCACCGCGCGCGTTTGAATGGTGAGATCACCGCGTTAATCGTTCCGGCAATTGCGCCGGATGGTTACTCAGGCGATATTGAAATGATCGTCGGAGTCAATCGCGATGGAAGTCTTGCCGGTGTGCGGGTTATCAAGCACAAAGAAACGCCGGGCCTGGGCGATAAAATTGAATTGAAAAAGCACCAATGGATATTGAGCTTTAATGGCAAAAGTTTGCAGTTACCATTTCTCGAAGGTTGGAAAGTGAAAAAAGATGGTGGCGACTTTGACCAGTTTGCCGGTGCCACTATTACACCGCGCGCCGTAGTCGGCCAGGTAAAACGTGTGCTTGAATTTGTCACTGCCAACCAACAAAGCTTATTTAGCGACGCCGTCGGCGGCGATAAAACGGCAAGCAATTCCCAGCCAAATACAGGTGGCTCTCATGAGTAAAGATGCAAGCAATAGCATGGGTAATGATGCAGGTAATGCCGTGGCTAATGACGCGGGAAAAAGCATGAGCACCGGGGTGGATTACAAAGAAATCACCCAAAAAGGTCTCTGGGGCAACAATGCTGCGCTAGTGCAATTACTCGGCCTCTGCCCCCTGCTCGCCGTCAGCTCAACGGTCGTCAACGCCTTGGGGCTGGGCTTGGCAACATTGGTGGTATTGATGATTTCCAACAGCGTGGTGTCGCTAATTCGCCATCAAGTAAGCGATGCCGTTCGCCTTCCTGCCTTTGTGATGATTATCGCCTCTGCGGTAACTTGCACTGAATTATTAATGAAGGCTTTTACCTACGAGCTGTATTTAATTCTCGGGATTTTCATTCCACTGATCGTAACTAACTGCGCCGTGCTCGGTCGTGCCGATGCCTTTGCCAGTAAAAACAAGGTTCTGCCAGCAGCAGTGGACGGGTTTATGATGGGCTTGGGCTTCATGCTGGTATTGATTGCAGTGGGCGCCGTGCGTGAACTGTTGGGTACCGGGCATTTGTTCGCCGATATGAATTTAATTTTTGGCGAGTCTGCACGCAGCTGGCAACTGAATGTGTTTGGTGCGAGCTATCCCAATGTGATTTTTGCCTTGCTGCCGCCCGGTGCATTTATTGTGGTGGGCTTTCTGATCGCAGGTAAAAACATGATCGATGCGCATCAGAAAAAACGCGCCGATGCCGCCAAAGCACAAGCCGCCAGCAAAGTTAGCAAGCGCGTGCGCACTACAGGCTCTGTGGCGTAACATTTGTCGCCAATCACTGTCGCCAACCCAAGGAGTAATGCATGTTCGAGTTTTTAAACGTTGACGAAGCTCAAGCAGTCGCCATTTACAGCAAGTACATAGTGCCCTGGAGCCTCAAGATTTTGCTGGCACTACTGATTTTCCTGATCGGTCAGCTAGCCGCCAAAATTATCAGCACCATGATAGGTAAGGTGTTAAGCCACACCAAACTAGACAAAATTCTGGTCGACTTTATCCAGTCATTGTTGCGCGCACTGTTAATGGTAATTGTGATCGTCGCCGCCCTGGACCAGCTGGGAGTCAACACCAATTCTGTTATTGCGATTCTCGGTGCAGCAGGCCTGGCCGTTGGCTTAGCATTGCAAGGCTCGCTACAAAACTTTGCAGCGGGTTTTATGCTGTTGGTGTTCCGCCCATTCAAAGCGGGCGATGTTGTTGAAGCTGCGGGCATTACCGGTAGCATCAGCAAAATCGGCATTTTCTCTACCATCATGCACACCGGTGATAATAAAGAAGTGACCATTCCTAATGGCACTATTTACAGCGGCAATATCATCAACTATTCCGCCACAGGCACTCGCCGTATCGATATGATTTTTGGTATCGGTTATGGCGATGATATGCGCAAAGCGCGCGAGGTAATCAGCGAAATCGTCGCGCAAGACAGCCGCATCCTGAAAGAACCGGAAACCCTGATTGCCGTCGGTGAACTGGGTGCCAGCAGTGTAAACTTCTACGTACGGCCTTGGGTATTGGCCGGAGATTACTGGCCAGTAAAATTCGATTTGACCGAAAAAATCAAACAGGCATTCGATGACAACGGTATCAGCATCCCTTTTCCGCAAATGGATATCCACTGGGAACAGCCCGCGGGCAAACCAAGTGAAGATTCCACAGGGAAAAACTCAGCTGAGAAATAACTCATCCCCAGGCGAGAGCAGTCGCTCTCGCCCATCTTTGGTGCAACCATTCCTCTTTGTTTGTTAGTGTTTGTTTAAGGCGCCAAATTAGCCTTGACGCATCCCCACCCTACTCTTAACCTAAGCGCCCTTTTTTCTGCTGGTTGCTGTTATGACCTATTGCGTTGCGATCAAAGTTGATGCGGGCCTGATCTTTTGCTCAGATTCGCGCACCAATGCGGGTGTTGATCAGGTCAGCACCTACAGCAAGATGTATCACTTTGGCATTAAGGGCGATCGCCAAATTGTGATCAACTCGGCCGGA
>DATIGS010000271.1:0-1990 GCA_035481425.1 Cellvibrio sp.
ACATCTTTCATATAAGAATCGCACCAGGTCGCAGAGAAATATACGAGCGAAACCCCATTGGGCAATTGGGTATTCGCGGTGTCGGCCTGGGTTACTCGCTCTGCTGTTGCTGTGGTTTTTGAGGAATCCTGTGCAAGCAATTCCAATTGTGCCGCAAGTTGCGCGTCGTCTTTGTACGTGGTGTAAACCACTTCGCCTTTGCGATTGATCAATACGTGAAATGGTGTTCCTTTAAATTCAAAGTTACCCGCGATGGAACCATTGTTATCCATGAGGATGGGAATGGTCAGGTTGTTTTTTTGTTGCAACTTTTTGATCGCTGCATCGGTTTCATTGATGTTCAAATTCACCGCGTATATCGCCATTTGGTTGCGGTACTTCTGATAGGTTTTTTCAAGGCTTGGTAATTCGTGGCGACAATCCAAACACCAGCTCGCCCAAAATTTTAAGTAGATCGGTTTGGTGCCGACGATGGATTGCAAATCCACTTTCTGGTGCTCAAAGGTTTCATAGCTGGCTTCGAACTCTAGCGGTTTAGCATTCAGCTGTAGCGCGTGGGTGCTAGCCAGCGGTGCTGCAATTAGCAGCAAGCCCAGAATCAAATGGCGTACAAACATAATGGAACTCCTTTGCAATAATAAAAGCGGGTGCGGTCTCAACAACTCGGGCGAATTAAAAAGCTGGCGCGAAATGGAAGCCAACAGCGATGCGGTTCCATGCGTTAATAGTAACTATAGCGGCCGTCAGGTTAACCAGCTCTTTTTCCGTAAAATGTTGTGCGGTGGCTGCGTAAATTTCATCGCTTACCCCGTCGTTCGCAACCAGTGTCAGGGCTTCGGTCCAGGCGAGTGCGGCGCGTTCGCGGGCAGAAAAAATATCCACCTCTTTCCACGCAGGTAATACATCCAGGCGATGCTGTTGTTCACCATCTTTGCGCGCCTCATTGGCATGCATGTGTTGGCAAAAAGCGCAGCCGTTGAGTTGTGATGCGCGCAATTTCACCAGGTGGATCAGCGAGTGCTCCAATTCGCTAGCGGCGGCATCGCCCAAACCAATTAGGGATTTGAGGATGGCTGGTTGTAGTTTGTAGACATCGGGTTGGGTGATTCGTTTGCTCATGATGTGCTCCTAAGGATGTTGACGAGCACCCATGATGCGGATTTAGTCCGGCGTTGGATTGTATTTTTGCGACATCTTTTTCTGACGATATTGGTTGGGTGTCAGCCCGGTGATTTTGTGGAATTGGCGAATGAAATGCGCCTGATCATAAAAACCCGCGTCCTGCCCCACATGGCTCAGCGGTTGTTCCGGGTGGCGGCTAATCAGCGTGCGCGCCAGCTTGATACGGTGCAGTTGTTTTAGCTGCATAGGGCTAATGCCGACTTCCTGCTGGAATTTTCGCTCCAGTTGGCGACGGCTGATCGGCAATTGCGCACTCAGCTCATCAAACGAATCCTGAGTAAGCAGTAACGGCGGCAGCAGCCGCTGGATTAATCCATTATTGGCTTTATCCGCGAGCCCGAGGAGCCATTGGTCAATCAGGTTCAAACGCTGGTTGACCAACGGCAATTCTGCCAACTGCGCGCGCAATTGTTGCAGCGAGGTTGGGGCGAGTTCTTCGGCGGCGGAATCGCCTTCGTCCACCTCCTGCATATCAACGCCCAGCAATTGAAACGCCCCGCCGGGATGGAAGCGTATGCCCAGGCGATTGATCTGCCCGGGAAATTGCATCTGGCTGGTGCTGTGGGTGGCATTGAAAATAATGTCGGGATAATCGCTGCGGGCAAAATTGAAAATCAGCGTAGTGCCGCCATCGGGATAGACTGTCTCGCTCACGGAACTGGCGGGCAATTGCGGCTGCTGCGCCACCCAATAGCATTGCACCCAGGGCGACAGGCGCGGGTGGGGCGCAAAACGCTGGAAGCCCAAATGCCCGAGGCTGGCAAAGAGGGCGTCGCTGACATTTGGCAGCAGCGGTGCGTGCATGAGT
>DATIGS010000272.1:0-4705 GCA_035481425.1 Cellvibrio sp.
CCATTTGATCCGAATTTGCATCAGGCGGTTTCAGCGGTGCCCAATCCGGATGTAGAGCCAAACACTGTGCTTAACTGCTTCCAGAAGGGTTATACCTTGCATGGTCGCCTGGTGCGCCCGGCAATGGTTGTGGTTTCCAAAGCGCCTTGATGGTTGCCTCAGGCAACAAAAGCGCGAACAAAAAACCACAAAAAGATTGAGGAATTTTGGTGCGGCGGACTTGAATTAATTTCACCCGTGCCAATATAGAAAACAACTGCCAACAAACGTAGATCTCTGCAGAACTGCGCAAACTGAGGCAAGAAACCAACAACTCGGTACAAGTTAACCAATAGTTTGTACCCAGCAGCAAATAGCATTTTTCAGGAGCACCACCATGGGCAAAATTATCGGCATCGATTTGGGTACCACCAACTCTTGCGTATCTGTATTGGAAGGCGGCAAACCAAAAGTGATCGAGAACGCCGAAGGCGATCGCACTACGCCGTCGATTATTGCATTCACCAACGACGATGAAATTCTGGTTGGCCAATCTGCCAAGCGTCAGGCAGTCACTAACCCACACAACACCTTGTTTGCGGTAAAGCGTTTGATCGGCCGCAAATTCAAAGACGACGTTGTGCAGAAGGACATCAAAATGGTGCCCTATAAAATTGTTGCTGCAGACAACGGCGATGCATGGGTAGAAGTGAAAGGCGATAAAAAAGCACCGCCACAAATTTCTGCTGAAGTATTGAAGAAAATGAAAAAAACCGCTGAAGATTATCTCGGCGAAAGCGTAACTGAAGCAGTAATTACTGTTCCGGCTTACTTCAACGATTCTCAGCGTCAAGCGACCAAAGATGCTGGCCGTATCGCGGGTCTGGATGTAAAACGTATCATCAACGAACCAACTGCTGCAGCTCTGGCATATGGTTTGGATAAAGGCGTAGGTGATCGCACCATCGCGGTATACGACTTGGGTGGTGGTACTTTCGATATCTCGATTATCGAAATCGCTGACGTTGATGGGGAACATCAATTCGAAGTGCTTTCAACCAACGGCGACACTTTCCTCGGTGGTGAAGACTTTGATATGCGCTTGATCGAATTCCTGGCGGAAACCTTCAAGAAAGATACTGGTATCGATTTGCATAACGATCCACTGGCACTGCAACGTTTGAAAGAAGCGGCCGAGAAAGCCAAGATCGAATTGTCATCCAGCCAGCAAACCGAAGTGAACCTGCCGTACATCACTGCTGATGCGACTGGTCCAAAACACTTGGTAGTAAAACTGACTCGCGCAAAACTCGAATCTTTGGTTGAAGATTTGGTAACTCGCTCAATGGAGCCAGTAAAACAAGCGATTAAAGATTCCGGTAAATCGCTGAGCGAAATCGACGACGTAATTCTGGTGGGCGGTCAAACCCGTATGCCATTGGTGCAAAAAGCCGTTGCGGATTTCTTCGGCAAAGAAGCGCGTAAAGATGTAAACCCGGATGAAGCTGTAGCAATCGGTGCGGCAATTCAAGGTTCAGTATTGTCAGGCGATACCACCAACGTATTGTTGTTGGACGTTACTCCACTGACTCTTGGTATCGAAACCATGGGTGGCGTTGCCACTCCGTTGATCGACAAAAACACTACGATTCCTACCAAGAAATCGCAAATTTTCTCGACCGCGGATGACAACCAAACTGCTGTAACGATTCACGTTGTACAAGGTGAGCGTAAGCAAGCCTCGCAAAACAAATCTCTCGGCCGTTTTGACCTGAGCGATATTCCACCGGCGCAGCGCGGTATGCCACAAATCGAAGTGACTTTTGATATCGATGCGAACGGTATTTTGAACGTAAGCGCGAAAGACAAAGCCACTGGTAAAGAGCAATCCATCGTGATCAAAGCGTCTTCCGGTTTGAGCGATGAAGAAATCCAGAAAATGGTAAAAGATGCTGAAGCCAACGCTGATGCTGACCGCAAGTTTGGAGAAATCGTTGCTGCACGCAATACGCTGGATGGCTTGATCCACGCAACTGAGAAAACAGTGAAAGACGCGGGCGATAAAGCAACTGCAGACGAGAAATCAGCAATTGACGCTGCATTGACTGAAGCGCGCGACGCGGCCAAGTCAGATGATCTGGCGAAGATCGAAGCTGCAACGACCAAACTGACCGAAGCTTCAAGTTCACTGGCGCAAAAGCTGTACGCTGAACAACAAGCTGGCGGTGCAAATGCCGGTGCTGGTGCGCAGCAAGCTGGTGGTAACAGCAAAGCAGCTGACGACGGTGTAGTGGATGCCGAGTTCGAAGAAGTGAAAGAAGACAAGTAAGTTGCACGATGGTTGTCGCGCAAGTGACAACCATCGCGATTCGGATTCGCTTTTTAGAATCCAAACACAAATGCGGGCTTGCCCGCATTTGTCATGTAAGAAGCAATAAAATTTAACGTCACAAAAATCGCGACACTTAAGCGCGATTGATTAACTGATTTAACTATCTGGTCTCATTATGGCAAAGCGTGATTACTACGAAGTGCTCGGCGTCAAAAAAGATGTTGACGCAGCAGAATTGAAAAAAGCTTACCGCCGCGTGGCGATGAAATTCCACCCGGATAGAAATCCGGATGATCCCAGCGCGGAAGAAAAATTCAAAGAAGCCAACGAAGCCTACGAAGTGCTTTCTGATGATAACAAGCGCGCCGCATACGACCGCCATGGCCACGCAGGTGTAGACGGCCAAGCGGGTATGGGCGGTGGTGCCGGATTTAATAATTTCAGCGATATTTTTGGCGATGTATTTGGCGATATTTTTGGCGGCGGCGCTGGTCGTGGTAGCCGCGGCGGCCCGGCACGCGGTTCGGATTTGCGCTACAACCTCGAGTTGAGTTTGGAAGAAGCCGTTAAAGGCACCAATGTACAAATTAAAGTCCCGACACTTGTTAGCTGTAAAACCTGTGATGGTTCCGGCGCAAAAGCGGGCAGCAAACCTGTTACCTGTACTACCTGCGGTGGTCACGGCCAAGTGCGTATGCAGCAAGGTTTTTTCTCGGTACAGCAAACTTGTCCAACCTGTCGCGGACGCGGCACAATTATTTCTGATCCGTGTAAATCCTGTCATGGTCAGGGTCGTGTTGAAGAAACTAAAACTCTTTCCGTTAAGGTGCCAGCAGGCGTAGATACCGGCGATCGAATCCGTTTATCCGGTGAAGGTGAAGCGGGTGCAGACGGTGGCCCGAGTGGCGATCTCTATGTGCAAGTGCATGTGCGCGAGCACAATATTTTCAAACGCGACGGCGCTGACTTGTATTGCGAAGTCCCGATTGATTTTGTCGATGCTGCACTCGGTGGAGAATTGGAAGTTCCGACGCTCGACGGTCGCGTTAAATTAAAAGTGCCAGCAGAAACCCAAACCGGAAAACTATTCAAGCTGCGCGGTAAAGGTGTTACACCGGTGCGCGGCGGTGGGGTGGGCGACCTGCTCTGCCGTGTAGTCGTTGAGACACCGGTTGGTCTCACCAACAAACAAAAAGAATTGCTCAAAGAATTCCAGGCAACCATGAAAGGCGGAAAATATTCCCCCAAACAGTCGAGCTGGTTTGATGGAGTGAAGAAGTTTTTTAATGAGTAAGTGATGCTTAAACCTAAAAAGCCGATTCGAGAGAGTCGGCTTTTTTTATTGCGATGAACTAAATGGTTGCAGCATCATGCGGCAATGCTTAACTGTATGCTTTTATTAAAATCATTTAAGGATCAATAAACACGAGGTGTGGCAATGAAAAGTTGGTTATTTTTAGGCGTGGCAATTTTATCCGAGGTAATTGCAACGTCTGCGTTGAAAGCAAGCGATGGTTTTTCCAAAACAACGCCGTCGATAATTGTGTTGGTGGGTTATGGTTTGGCATTTTACTTTTTATCGCTTACGTTAAAAACGATTCCGGTTGGTGTTGCCTATGCCGTTTGGTCGGGCGTGGGGATTGTGGGGGTCAGTATTATCGGTTGGCTGGTGTTTAAGCAAAAGTTGGATTTCCCCGCGCTGTTGGGTATGGCGTTTATTTTGGTTGGGGTGTTGATTATGAATGTGTTTTCCAAATCGGTTGTACATTAATCTATTTGGGCATGGTGTTGGGTATCGCTGCGCTCTGCCTGCGCTACCCGGCGCAATTTACGGGAATAATTCAGAAGAAAAATAATTGTGAATAAAAACGAGTTAGGCGTATTTTTTTTAATTGCATTTGTCGTCGTGTTATTGGCGATGGTGAATTGGTTGCCGCTAGTTAATGCAGTGGGTTTAGTGGGCATTGCGAGTTTGGCCTGGTGTTTTCGCAAAGAAAATTTATCGGGCTGGTCAAAGGCGGGATTGTTGGTGTTATTGATCCCCTTGGCATTTTGGGTTGCAACCTATCGGCCTGCCGGATTTTCATATCCTCATATTTTCAGTTTGCCAGGTACTACTGATGCCGTACCGCGCTACGAGTTTTTTGCCAATCTCGGCAAAGGCTTGTGCGGGTTTTTGCTGTTGTATTTTCTCTGGGCAAAACCGCGCGCGGACGAATTTGTTGCTGCACGGAAATACTCAATAGCGGTCGCGCTACTCTCACCGATAGTTGTAATCGCATTGGCGATTTTTGTGTTGGGTCTGGATGTTCAGATTAAAACACTGCAGCAGATATTTTTATTCGCGCTGGGCAATTTGCTGATTATCAGTGTCGCGGAAGAAGTATTTATGCG
>DATIGS010000273.1:0-12785 GCA_035481425.1 Cellvibrio sp.
TTTTGTCACAATACCTCCATCCCCACTCGCACAAACAAAGGATTAAAGATGAAGTTATCGCTTGTTGCTGCTGTCGTGTTGATTGTTTCCGGCGTTGCGTTGTTCTTTTTGCCGGAGGTTAACCAATCCCTTTTCCTCTACCTCAATTCGCTTTTCCCGAACCGCATTTTTTGGACGGTGATTACCACCTTGGGTGATGGTGCCTTTGCTGGTTGTTTGTTTTATATCGTCTTTCGCAAGCGCAATGATTTGTTGGCGAAAGGTGTGATTGGTGCGCTGGTGGGCATGGCGACATCGCACGGATTAAAAAGACTATTTGGTATTACGCGGCCGGAATATACCGAGGGCTTTAAGGATAGTTTTCATTTTTTGGCAGAGAGCATGACCGTCACCAATTACTCCATGCCATCGGGTCATACGATCACCGCTTTTTTGCTGGGCATTTTTGTGCTCTTCAACACGAAATTGAATCAAGTGGGCAAGGCCGCACTATTGTTATTGATGATCGCGGTGGGGTTGTCGCGCATCGCACTCGGCGTGCATTGGCCAGCGGATGTGTTGGTCGGTGCAGGTTTGGGTATAGCCATCGCGATTTGGTGCAACCTGCTACGCATTGAAATTAGTAATAAAAAAGCGATAGTGGCGGTGCATCTCCTCTATCTGATATTTGTTGGAGTGCTTATCAAAACCTATTTCCTTTAAGTACTGCATTTACGCGGTGAAGTTAAGTTCAAAAATTCAAGAGTTTGCTAATGTCGGGCCGTAACCGGCGGTGTTATAAATAGCAGCTCTTGATCTGCATCAAGCAAGTGGAATGCACAATTGCAATCTTTCCAATCCACACTAACATGAAATCCGATTGATATTTTTCCGTTGCCAGCTTACACATTTGTTGACTACCTGATATTGAAAATGCGAAAGCAATTTATATAGGGATTAAATTATGTGGCGTTGCGAGTCCTTACTAGCGTTTCCGTTCAGGCTATTTTTTTTGTTAACCGGAATTTATGGCGCAATCACAGTATTGGTCTGGGTGAGCTATTTATTCGGCGGCATTCCATTGCCCGTTGGCTGGTCTCCTGTTCATTGGCATGGACATGAAATGTTATTTGGTCTTGCCACGGCGGCGATTGCCGGTTTTCTCCTGACTGCGATGTGCAATTGGACTGGCGCTGCACCACTTCGCGGAGCCGGTCTTTTGGGCTTGGCCACACTTTGGATCGCCGGGCGCGTGATGATGTGGACTGCAAGCTGGTGGCCACTGTGGCTCGTCGCGCTGATTGATTTGCTCTTCCTGCCGGTAATGGCCGCGTATGTTTCCACAGTTTTGTTGCGCTACGGGAATAAACGAAATCTTGTACTCGCCGGCATATTAATTGTGCTCGCTGTAGCAAATGCGTTGATGCATTGGGGTTTTATCACCAACAGCATAACCTGGCTCATGGCAGGTGAATTGCTGGCATTTAATTTAATTACGCTCATGATGGTAATTATCGGCGGCCGCATCATTCCACTCTTTACCATGAATTGGCTGCGCAACAATGGCGGTGTTGCAGAGGATGTAAAATCCAATGCCGCAATTGACCGCATCGCTTTAGTTGCAACCGGTTTAATGTTGCCCGCTGATTTGCTCAGTAATATTCCGTGGCTCTCCGGTGCTATTGCTGGTGCAGCAGCAAGTGCACATCTATTACGGTTAATCGGCTGGTCAGGTTGGAAAGCTGCGCGCGAGCCCTTGTTGTGGATTCTTCATCTGGGGTACGCCTGGATTATTCTCGCCTTGTTCCTGAAGTGTGCCGCCGCGTTTGAGCTGATTGCCCCCACTGCCTGGTTACATGCGCTCGGCGTTGGCGGCATGGGCACACTTATCCTTGGCATCATGACGCGTGTAGCGCTTGGCCATACAGGACGCCCCTTAAAGCTTCCAAAATTTGGCGTTGCCATTTATTTAGCGATTACACTCGCGGCAATCGCGCGCGTCGCAACCGCATTGCAATTTGTTAATTACCATTGGGGCTTGTTGATCGCCGCTGTCAGCTGGTCACTCGCGTTCGTATTATTTGTATTTATTTATTGGCCCATTCTTGGTCGCCCGCGAGTAGACGGCAAGCCAGGTTAGTTTTATTTTTGCACCGGCTTTCACTAATTATCATCGTGCATCTGCGAGTTGCGATCTGAATCAAACGAATTCCATCTTTCAATACTTGAGATCTTCAGGCCACAATAAAATCTCCTTTGTGTTACTCGCCGCGAAAGCAATGTGCGATTGCTAATATTGACGAGTTCGCTTGCGGATACTAAATGCGCAGAAGAAATTAGAAATAACTTTCAAATAGGTGTTACACAATGCTTTCCCAACTGCAAAAAACCGAAATTCCTTTAGTGCTGATTCCGGGATTCATGCTCGATGAATCGCTATGGGATGAAATGGTTGAGCAGCTTCCGATAAGTTTGGAGGTTTACAGGGCCAGTTTGGAAAAAGGGCAAACGATTCCGCAGATCGTGGAACACATAGCATTGGCTGCACCTGAGCGGTTTATTCTGGTTGGTTTTTCCCTTGGCGGTTATGTTGCGCGGTCGCTAGTAGAACAATTTCCCGAGCGTGTGGTGGCACTGGTTTTGATCGCGAGTTCACTTCGCCCTGACACACCAGAGCAAAAGCGGCTGAAGGCTGCGGCAGTCAGCGCGTCTTCGCATAATCGTTATAGAGGTCTTGGTTCTGCCGCCATCACAAAATCTTTTCATCCAAAATACGCGACCGACAAAGCCTTGATCGAGCGCGTTCGCAATATGGGAATGCGTTTGGGTTTCGATGAATTTTCCAAACAATCGGCGTTAGAAAGAGGTGCATTTTCACCGCACAATATCCATTGTCCAACGCTGGTAATTGCAGCGGCGCAAGATGGTTTAAGGTCAGCTGAAGAAGCCTATGAACTAAGTAATGCGATTCCAGGCTCTCGCCTTCACTTTATAGAAAATGCTGGCCATATGATTCCAATTGAACAACCGGAGGTTTTGTCCCGGTTGATCATCGAATGGTTGGATGGAATTAATCTGTGAGGCTTCATCATTTAAGTATCGCTATGTACGCCGGGCATTAATTACCACACACAAGCTCATTAAGGCTGCTTTGCAGTGGTTGCTTTTCTGTGTGAACTTGACTAGATTCAATCTGGTATACAAGTGCATCTATTTTCGCATCTTCGCCTTCTATAACCATAAAAGCTACCGCCTATGAGAACTCCACGAACTGTTTTTACCCAGCTATTGCTGCTTATTTGCCTTTCTTTACTCTCTGTTTCTTCAGTTGTTGCCGATGTCACTTTGCCACTGTTATTGAGCGATGGCGCGATTCTGCAGCGCGATAAGCCCATCACGATTTGGGGTTGGGCGGACGAGGGCGAAACCATTACCGTCAATTTTGCAGGCAAGAAAAAATCGGCCGAAACAAAAGACGGCCGCTGGTCGGTAAAATTTCCGGCGTTAAAAGCAGGCGGGCCTTACGAGTTAGTGGTGACAGGCAAGAACGAACTGAAGCGCAGCAATATTTTAATGGGCGATCTGTGGATTGCGGCGGGGCAGTCCAATATGGAATTGCCGCTTAATCGCGTGAAGTATAAATATCCCGGCGTAATTGAATCGACCAACCAACCGAACATTCGCGAGTTTAATGTACCTGTGGCCTATGCGTTTAAAGGTCCGTTGCAAGATTACACCCAGGGGCAATGGAAAACTGCCACGCCGGAAAATATGGCAACATTTTCGGCGGTAGGTTTTTTCTTTATGCAAAAACTCCATGCTGAAAATAATGTGCCCATCGGATTAGTTACAATTCCGGTGGGCGGTTCGCCTGCTGAAGCTTGGGTGAGCGAATCTGTATTGAAAAAATATCCGCACTACCAACAAAAATTGCAGCCGTTTAAAGACGATGCATATGTGCAAGCGACCATCGCAAAAGATAAAACCAATAGCGATAAATGGTATGCCGATTTGGGTGCGGCAGATCTTGGTCTGAAAAATAATTGGCAACAAGAAAAATTAAATGTTGCTGATTGGAAAACGCTACAGGTTCCGGGTTTTTTAAAAGAGCAAGGCAGTGATTTTAAAAATGGTGCGATCTGGGTGCGTAAAACAATTGAGCTGACATCAGCACAGGCAGCGAAAAAGGCGGTGCTTTGGTTGGGTTGTATCGTGGATGGTGATCAGGTGTTTGTGAACGGGCAATCGATTGGGCAAACGGGTTATCAGTATCCACCGCGAATTTATGCAGTGCCAGCAGGTGTATTAAAAGCCGGTAAAAATACTATCGCTATTCGCATTACAAGCTATTCCAACAATGCTGGTTTTGTGAAAGATAAACGCTATGCATTGTTGTTAGGCGAAGGTTTGTTTGGAGATGAGCAAATCGATTTGAAAGGCGAATGGAAATATCAAATCGCTGCGCGTGCGGGCAATATGCAGCCGACAACAACGTTGCATTATTTGCCCTCGTCTTTGTTTAACGCCAAGTTGGCACCGGCATTGCCATTAAAAATTAAAGGTGTGATCTGGTATCAAGGCGAGTCCAATGTGGACCGTGCTGATGCGCAGGGTGTGCATCGCCAACCGGGTGGACAATGTGCCGATGAAACCTGTGCGGCAAGCACCTCGGAGTATCGTTATTTATTTGCTGATTTAATTCGCGATTGGCGCGAACAATTTGGTCAGGGCGATTTCCCCTTCCTGTTTGTGCAATTGGCGAATTTCCTGCCGGCCTATGATCAACCAACGGAGAGCAAATGGGCGCAGTTGCGTGAGGCCCAGCGCCAGACTCTCGCATTGAAAAATACCGCAATGACAGTCGCGATTGATGTGGGTGAGTGGAACGATATACATCCCCTTGATAAGCAAACAGTGGGCGAGCGTTTGGCGCTGTCGGCGATGAAAACGGCTTATGGCAAAAAATCGCTGCTGGCTTCCGGGCCGAGTTTGAAAAAGGTTGTGCGCAAGGGCGATAAGTTGATATTGAATTTTGCGGATGTCGGCAAAGGCCTTGAGGCGCGCGGTGGTGAATTGCGGCGTATTGCATTGGCTGGGGCGGACAAAAAATTTGTATGGGCGAGGGCAGAGGTGCAGAAGGACAAGCTGGTGGTCTGGGCGGATTCGATCGCTGAGCCGAAATGGGTGCGTTATGCCTGGGCGGATAACCCTGCGGGAGCAAATCTGTATAATAGCGCCGGTCTGCCTGCATCGCCGTTTGAGGCTAGCGTATCTGACTAGTGTTTGCCCCGCGCAATGGATCCGGTGTTTACTCTGAGACTCGCCGTAAACCCATCCCTGGGGGCTCGTCGCCCGCGTCCTTGCGGGCCACGGTCTCCGAGCAAACACCGGACTCCATTTCGCTACCTTTGCGATAACTGATATTCGTGAAATCGCCGATGCAGAAATTAATTTCTCATCGGCGTTTTTATTTTGAAACAATTCGATATTTTTGATCTCCCTCCAACAAAATCCGTAGCGATTATCGGCGGCGGGCCTGCGGGTCTGATGGCGGCGGAAGTTATCGCCAATGCGGGTCACCAGGTTTCCGTTTACGACGCTATGCCCTCGGTCGGACGAAAATTTTTATTGGCCGGTGTGGGCGGCATGAATATTACTCACGCAGAGCCTGCAGAAGATTTTCGCGCACGCTATTCCGCGAATACCCAATTCATCAACACACTTAAACAGTTCGATGCAAATGCGCTGCGCAATTGGGTGCATGGTTTGGGTATTGAAACATTTGTGGGTACCTCTGGCCGGGTATTTCCCAAAGAGATGAAAGCGGCTCCGCTATTGCGTGCATGGTTGCACCGCTTGCGCGAATTGGGCGTTAAAATTTATCCGCGTCATCGCTGGCTGGGTTGGGATCAACATAAACAGCTGGTTATTTCCACGCTGGAAAATGAAAACACTGTGACTAAAACAATCGCGGCTGATGCAGTTGTTTTGGCGTTGGGTGGTGCCAGTTGGCAGCGTCTGGGTTCCGATGGTGCCTGGGTGCCACTGCTGCGTGAGCGCAACGTGCAGGTGAATGAATTGGTGCCGAGCAATTGCGGGTTTGATGTTGCATGGACTGAATTGTTGCGTGGCCAACATGCCGGCGCACCTTTGCATGGTGTGGGGTTGAGTTGCGTTGACCAACAGGGGATGACGCGCAGTATTTTGTCAGAAGCCATCATTAGTAATTATGGTATCGAAGGCACCGGCATTTATGCATTGTCAAAATACCTGCGCGAGAGTCTTGAGCAAAATGGCACTGCGCTTTTGAATATCGATCTATTGCCGGATCTATCCCTCGATAAAATTAGTCAGCGGTTGCATAAACCGCGCGAGAAAAATTCCCTTAGTAATTTTTTACGTAAACAATTAAACCTGTCTCCCTCCAAGCTGGCGTTGTTGCGTGAATTGACAACAAAAAGCACGTTTGAACATCCGGATTTGTTGGCGTTGGCGATAAAAAAATTATCGCTGACATTAACCGCTACTCGTCCTATTGATGAAGCGATTAGTTCGGCAGGTGGTGTCGCTGCCAAAGAATTGGATAACGCGTTTATGCTCAAAAAAAATCCCGGTGTGTTTTGTGCCGGTGAAATGCTGGATTGGGATGCGCCAACCGGTGGCTATTTGCTGACGGGTTGTTTTGCCAGCGGCAGAGCTGCGGGTTTTGGGGTGTTGAGTTACTTGCGGGGGACTAATTAATGCGCGCGCTGGTGATCGGCTATGTATGGCCGGAGCCAAAATCGTCGGCGGCGGGCACGCGTATGTTGGAACTGGTGCAGTTGCTGCTGCATATGGGTTACCAGGTTACCTTTGCATCGGCGGCCGCCTTATCCGAGCATCGTTTTGATTTAAATGCGCTGGGGGTCAGCGAGCAATCGATCGCTTTGAATTGCAGTAGTTTTGATAAATTTGTGTGCGAGCTGCAACCGTCGCTGGTGTTGTTCGACCGCTTTTTTACCGAGGAGCAGTTTGGCTGGCGGGTGGAAAACGCGTGCCCTGGCGCATTGCGCGTACTCGATACAGAAGACTTGCATAGCCTGCGCCATGCGCGTCAGCAGATGTTAAAAGCAGCGCAAAAGCCGCTTGGTTCGGAAAAAGAAAAACAATCGGTTGCGCCGGTTACTGCTCGCGCCGATGAACTTTATCAACATATGTGCGAACAGGACATGGCACTGCGCGAAGTGGCTGCGATTTTTCGTTGCGATTTATCGCTAATGATTTCTGAATTTGAAATGGAATTATTGCAGCGTTATTTTGCGGTTCCCGCACAATTGTTATTTTATTGTCCGTTCTTGTCGCAACAGGAAACGGATCTTACATCGCTACCGGATTTTTCCCATCGCCAACATTTTATTGCGATTGGTAATTTTCGCCACGAGCCCAATTGGGATTCGGTGCTTTGGTTGAAGCACCAGCTGTGGCCGATGCTTCGTGCGCAGCTTGCCAGTATTGGCGTGCCACAAGTTGAATTGCATATTTATGGCGCTTATCCACCACCAAAAGCAACGCAGTTGCACAATGCAAAAGACGGTTTTCATATCAAGGGTTGGGCGGAAGATGCGCAGCAGGTAATGCAATCGGCGCGTGTATGTCTCGCGCCCTTGCGTTTTGGTGCGGGAATCAAAGGCAAATTAATTGATGCTATGCGCGGCGGTACGCCCTCGATTACGACGAGTATCGGCGCCGAGTCCATGAGCGGCGGACTGCCGTGGAATGGGGCAATAAAAGATAGCGCTGTAGAATTTGTCGCCGAGGCCGTTGCGCATTATCAGGATCAACATTTGTGGCAACAAAAACAGCAGCAGGGATTTACCCTTTTGCGCGATTATTTTTATCGCGAAAATTATGCGCAGATTTTGTCTGAGCGGTTATTTCAATTGGCTGAAGATATCCAGCGAGAACGCCAGCATAATTTTATCGGGCAAATGCTTCGTCACCACGCGCACAAAAGCACCCAATATATGGGACAGTGGATTGAGGCAAAAAACCGTAATTGAGTTGCCTGAGTCAAGCCTTGCGTTTCACCATCAATCAGTAATGTTTCACTGCTTTCACAGGAATGAATTATGGGAATTGAAATCGAGCGTAAATTTTTAGTGCTGGGTGATGAATGGCGCGCTGCGCCAGCGGTGTATTTTTCGCAAGGTTATTTGAACCGCGATAAAGCGCGCACGGTGCGGGTGCGCATCGCCGGCAGCGAGGCTTTCCTCACCGTTAAAGGCCAATCTGTGGGTGCGACCCGTGCCGAATTTGAATATCCCATTCCACTGTGGGATGCACGCGAGTTATTGGCCCTGTGCGAGCAGCCGCTCATTGAAAAAAATCGCCGCAAGATCCTGCACGAAGGGTTTGTGTGGGAAGTTGATGAGTTTTTGGGGGAAAACCTGGGGCTGGTGGTGGCTGAAATTGAATTGCCAACCGAGGTCACAGTTTTTGCTCTTCCTGCATGGGCGGGCGCGGAAGTCACCAGCGACGAACGCTATTTCAATTCTAATCTTTCCCGCAATCCCTTTTCGCACTGGTAATGCTTCAAGCTTTTAAATAGTTATTGGCTATTAAATCCATTCAGTCAATTTTCTTTGATAATGAATATCGCTTCTCTAGTATGGGCACATGGGCTGAGGTCAAAGCTAATCAGCCAACCACATTGATCCAGACGAAGGAGAATTTCATCATGGCAAAGACCGCAACATTTGCAGCAGTTCACTTCACTGTAGCCTTCTCGGTGGGTTACGCCTTAACCGGTAGCGTGCTGATTGGTGGCACCATGGCATTGGTGGAGCCAGCGATTAACACCGTCGCCTTTTACTTCCACGAGATGGGTTGGAAGCGCTTTGAGGAAAACAAGGCGGTGTTAGAGGAAGCTCTGGCAAATAGCGTGTAACGGGCGCCTGAGAAAAGGTTGCCCTGCGAGTAAAAAAACGGCTTGCCCAGAAAAGAGCAAGCCGTTTTTTTATTCGGATTTGTAGGAGCGAAGACAGTTACTTTTGCGTATTTTCTTCGCCGTCATGAGCATCGTGTTGCTCGGCCTGTTCGCGCTCTTCGCTGCGTTTTCTCAGCAGTCGGCCAAAGAACAAACCTGCTTCAAACAGCATCCACATGGGGATGGCGAGCATCGCCTGGGAGAATACATCGGGCGGCGTTAATAGCATGCCGATGACAAAGCAGGCGACGATGATATAGCGGCGCTTTTCGGCAAGGCCTTCCGGAGTCACTATGCCGGAGTGAATCAACAACACTGTCGCCACCGGAATTTCAAAGGCAAAGCCAAACGCAAAAAACATGTGCAGCACCAAATCCAGGTATTTGGTGATGTCGGTCATGGTGCTTACACCTTCCAGCTCAATTCCCATGGTGAAATTAAACAGCATGGGTAATACGAGAAAGTAGGCGAACGCCATGCCGGCAAAAAACAACAGGACGCTGGAGATCAACAGTGGCGCGGCAAGCTGTTGTTCGTGCTTGTATAGGCCGGGAGCGATAAATGACCAGATCTGGTAGAGGATAAATGGCACCGCCAGGAACAATGACAGATAGAAGGTCAGTTTGAGCGGCGTTAAAAATGGTGAGATCACATCGGTGGCGATCATGCTGGTGCCAGCGGGTAATACGGCTTGCAGCGGGGCGGACACTATGGCGTAGATGTCAGTCGCGAATGGGAACAGGCAGATAAATACCGCCAATAAAAAATACACAATGTGCAGCAGACGAGTACGCAACTCGATCAGATGATGCACCAATGGCTGCTCTTTATCTTGGGGAGACTCGTTCATGAATGGCTTAGTGACCTGTGCCGGATTGCGGCTGGGCAGCGGCAGTTGGCTGGGTTGTTGGCTGCGACGGTTGTTGTGTAGTTTCTGGTGTAGCTTGCGGTGTAGTTTGCTGAGATGCTGACTGAGCTGCAGGCTGCTGGGTTGCAATCGTTGAGCTGGTCGCGGGTGTTACGACTTCAGCTTCATGGGCGTGGTTTGGCAGTTCATCAGGCGGGCCGTAGTTTTTAGCACTGATAGCCGCATTCAGATTGGCGGCTTCTTCCGCTTCGCGCATGGTTTTTTCAATGCGCAGGCGCGCCTCTTCCAGATTTTGCATCACTTCTTCATTGTGCAACTGGCGGCGGATATCGTCCGCGCCTATCTGCCGCTCAATTTCCTGGCGGGTGTCGCGCAGGCTGCGCTTGAGGCGGCCAATCCACAGGCCGACAGTGCGCACAGTCCCGGGCAGTTGCTCGGGGCCAATCACCACCAGCGCAACTACCAGGCAGACTAATAACTCAGTAAAACCAATATCAAACACGGCTTAAACCTTGGTGTTGTTCTGGTCAACTTTGTCGTTGGCAGGCGCGGCGGTAGTGCTTTTTTGATCAATGGTCTTTTGCACTTCGTCTTCGTCTTTCTTGCCTTCTTCACTGTTCATCGAGTTTTTGAACCCTTTGATCATACTGCCCAGATCGCCGCCCAGGGTGCGCAAGCGTTTGGTGCCGAAAAGCATGACCACGATGGCCAAAATGATAAGGAGTTGCCAGATGCTAATGCCGCTGATGCCCATGATGATTTCCTCGCAAAAATAGGTAGTGGTAGTTATTTAGGTGTACGTGCGGCTTTTTCGTCATGACCCGAGACGTTAAAACGGCGCGCCAATTCGTTCAATACTGCATCGGCGTTTTCGCCGAGGTGCGACAACATAACCAAGCTGTGAAACCATAAATCAGCCGTTTCATAGATAAGGTCGGAATTGTCGCCGCTGACTTGGGCATCCTTCGCAGCCAAAATGGTTTCGGTGCATTCTTCACCGACTTTTTCCAAAATCTTATTCAGCCCTTTTTGATGCAGGCTGGCAACATAGGAAGTCTCTGCGCCCGCATTATTTTTGCGCGCTTCGAGAATATCCGTTAGTTGGCGGAGAATATCGTTACTCATGTACTGCCTGTTGTGTCTAATGATCGTGGTGCTTAATGTTGATGGTAAATGTCGGCAGGATCTTTTAATACCGGCTCAACGGTTTGCCATTCGCCATCTTTTAAAACCCGATAAAAGCAGGATTCCCTGCCGGTATGACAGGCTATGCCGCCGAGTTGTTCCACTTGCAGCACAACCACATCTTCGTCGCAATCGAGGCGGATTTCATGCAATTTCTGGATATGGCCGGAGCTCTCGCCTTTATGCCATAACTTGTTGCGCGAGCGCGACCAGTAGACAGCTTCACCGCGCTCGGCCGAGAGTTGGAGGGATTCGCGATTCATCCAGGCCATCATCAGGATGCGGCCGGTTTTGGCATCTTGTGCAATAGCGGGAACTAGCCCATCGCTGTT
The DNA here is from genome assembly GCA_035481425.1 of Cellvibrio sp. Classification (GTDB taxonomy): domain Bacteria; phylum Pseudomonadota; class Gammaproteobacteria; order Pseudomonadales; family Cellvibrionaceae; genus Cellvibrio. Next base: position 11,330 of record DATIGS010000273.1, read on the forward strand.
CCAATTAACCGTGTCTAACCAACTGCTCATAAATTACTCTGTAGAATTCTACGCCATATTTTGTGCACGCAATGCTTTTATTAGGTTAGCGCGCAAATGTTGCAAATTGACGGTGCCGATGACGGCACTGGTGACCCCGGGGTGTGCGTAAGCAAAGTTGAGTGCACGCTGGATGGGGTCCCGTTCCTGGTCTTGCTGTGGTACAGCCTCGTTCGATCCAGCTTGAATGGGAGGCGCATCATGGCAGATATGTCCGCTCGCGAGAACCTTTTTTAGCATCACAGCTGTGCCATGTTGCGCAGATTTTGCGATCACCGGCGCTTCGTCGGTGTAATTCGCATGGTACATCAGCATTACTGCGTCGCAGACTTCGGCCGCGACCAACCCGCCCTCCAGCGTTTTGCTGGAGATCCCCAGCGCGCGAATCCAGCCTTCCTGCTTGAGTTGTTGCAGGGTTTGCAGGGCGCCACTGTTGTGCAAGATTTCCAGATCGTTGCCGTCTGAATGGATCATTACCAGATCGAGATAATCCGTGCGCAGGCGGCGCAGCGAGCGCTCTACACTCATGCGCGTATGTTTGGCGCTGAAGTCAAAGCGGGATATGCCATCCTCGGAGAACTTGCTGGCCTCGAATTCTTCGCCAACTTTGGTCGAGATCACCCAATCTTTGCGCTCTTTGCGTAGCAGATCGCCCAAGCGCTCCTCGCTATAGCCATAGGAGGGGGCGGTATCGAGATAGTTAACGCCCATGTCGCGCGCGCAGGCGAGCAGCTCACGCAACTGTTCATCGCCGGGCAGGTTGAATGGTTGCGGATATTTGAGGCTCTGGGTGCGCCCGAACTTAACGGTACCCAAGCCAAAGGTGCTGATGTCTATATCCGTACGGCCGAGACGTTTACGCGGCATCATCAGTTGTCGTCCTCATCGTCGCTCGGTTCGTGAAAGCGCAGCGCTAGCGCCTCTTCAGCGCTCAGGGCGGGCGGAAAGGCCAGCTCCCAGGGCATTTTTGCGATTTCAGCGTAAGCGAAATAATTGTGCAAATTAATCTTGTTGGTGGATGGGCTGATGCTGGCATCAGCCAGCAGTTGCAGCGCCTGATTGGCGAGATTGGGTGCCAGCGTCAATTTAGTCGGCCAACCAACCAAAACATTGGGCACACCTGTGGCTGGGGCGATAAACGCATTATCCGGGCGGGCAAAATTGGGCTGCAAAGGCTCGGCCCGTTCTACCGCAAGAGTCGCCCATTCGGCGTCATCGAGGTTCACCCAGGGGATTAATTCTTCCAGTTCCCGCTTGGCTAGCTCGATCAGTTCAGCGGGCGCCATGCCTGCGCCTTTTTCGGCGAGGCTGCCACCCAGATACCACACATGGCCGCCATCGGGCAGGCGGTGGCTGGAGATTGTCAGGCGCGGCGTAGTCTCGCGCCCGAGGCAGTGGCCATAAAAATCAAATGGGT
>DATIGS010000274.1:0-3881 GCA_035481425.1 Cellvibrio sp.
TCCGTGTGTGATCAGCTGGGCGACGGACTCTCAGCGGTATATACCTTTTATGATGCGAGCGAGGAAAGCCGTAGCTTGGGCAAGTTCGCAATACTTGCGCAGATCGAAAAAGCCAAAAGCCTTGGATTGGATTATTTATACCTGGGGTATTGGATCAAAGAGTGCGAGAAAATGAATTATAAGATTCAATATCGGCCGCTGGAGTTGTTAGTAAATCGTCGATGGATGCGACTAAATTAAAACCCTGCGCACCAACTTGCGCAGATTTGCAGCGAAACGATGCGATAAAATGCAGCAAACCCCGCTTTTCCTCCCTTTCCCCTTGGCGCGGCTGGTTAATTAAGGCACAATTCACGCCTATTTTTTTACCCCCCCTTCCTGCTGCTTATGTGATGCAGGAAAAGACCCGTTAAAAACCTGAGGAAACTGCCGCATGGCGAAAGACGATTGCATTGAATTTGATGGCGAAGTGGTTGATACCCTGCCCAACACCACCTTTCGCGTAAAATTGGAGAATGGTCATTTGGTAATCGCCCACATTTCCGGCAAGATGCGTAAAAACTACATCCGCATTCTGACGGGTGACAAGGTCAAGGTTGAGATGACTCCCTATGACCTTACCAAAGGTCGTATCACCTACCGCGCACGTTAATTCCAACAATTAACGATCTGACATAAAGTAAAAAGGCCGCAAATCTGCGGCCTTTTTACTTTTCGAGTTGACGCTTGATAGATCAGTCAATCACGCAGGCTGTGCATGCTTGGCTTTTACTCCGATCACCAGCTTATCTTCGATGGTGTCTACATCCACATCCACAGTGCCGCCACCTTGAGAAAGGGAGCCAAAGAGGATTTCTTCTGCCAGCGGTTTTTTCAGTTTATCCTGGATTAAACGCGCCATTGGACGAGCTCCCATCTTCACATCGTAACCATGGATGGCAAGCCACTCGCGTGCTTCGTCGCTAATTTCCAGAGTAACGTGCTTATCATCCAACTGGGTTTGCAACTCCATAAGGAATTTATCCACCACAGTTTTGATGGTGTTAAGCGTGAGCGACGCGAATTGGACAATTGCATCCAAACGGTTGCGGAACTCCGGTGTAAACATCTTCTTGATTGCTTCCATACCATCGGTGGTGTGATCCTGATGAGTGAAACCGATCGAGGCGCGACTCATCACCTCAGCACCTGCGTTAGTCGTCATAATCAGGATGACGTTACGGAAATCAGCCTTGCGACCGTTGTTATCCGTCAAACTGCCGTGATCCATGACCTGCAATAACAAGTTGAATACCTCAGGATGCGCCTTCTCGATTTCATCGAGCAGGAGCACGCAATGTGGCTGCTTGGTTATCGCGTCTGTCAGCAAACCGCCTTGGTCAAAACCAACGTAGCCCGGCGGAGCCCCGATTAAACGCGACACAGTGTGGCGCTCCATATATTCCGACATATCGAAACGAACCAACTCCATTCCCATGCATTGGGCAAGTTGACGACAAACTTCTGTCTTACCAACACCGGTAGGACCCGCAAACAGGAACGATCCTATTGGTTTCTCGGCAGATCCCAATCCCGCTCTGGACAGCTTGATCGCGGTAGCCAGCGTGTCGATTGCCTCATCCTGACCGAACACAGTCATCTTCAAATTCTGATCAAGTTTGCGCAGTTGCTCTTTGTCAGAAGACGACACACTTTTCGGCGGGATGCGCGCAATTTTCGCAACAACATTTTCCACATCAGTAACGCCGATCGTTTTCTTGCGCTTACTGGCAGTTTGCAGTTGCTGATATGCGCCCGCCTCATCAATGACATCAATCGCCTTATCCGGCAAGAAACGATCATTAATATAGCGCTCTGCCAACTCAGCAGCCGCGCGTAACGCGCCATCGGTATAACGCAAATTGTGATGTTTCTCAAAACGACTCTTAAGCCCTTTGAGAATTTGATAAGTCTCTTCTACCGTTGGCTCATTTACATCCACTTTCTGGAAGCGACGTGAAAGCGCACGATCCTTATCAAAAATACCGCGGTACTCCTGATAAGTTGTCGAGCCCATGCAACGAATTTCACCAGACGATAAAAGTGGCTTTAATAAATTGGATGCATCCATCACACCGCCAGAGGCCGCGCCTGCACCAATGATTGTGTGGATCTCATCGATAAACAAAATAGAATTTTTTTGCTTTTTCAGTTCATTCAGCAAACTCTTGAAGCGCTTTTCGAAGTCACCGCGATATTTGGTACCCGCTAGTAGTGCACCCATATCCAGTGAGTAAACAACGCTATCCGCCAGGTTTTCCGGCACATCACCGTCGACAATACGTTTTGCCAGCCCTTCCGCAATAGCCGTCTTACCGACCCCGGATTCGCCTACGAGTAACGGATTGTTTTTGCGACGACGAGACAATATCTGGCATACGCGCTCCACCTCGAACTCTCGCCCCACTAATGGGTCGATACGCCCCTGCATTGCCGCTTCGTTAAGATTCGCCGCAAAATTTTCCAGCGGGCTCTGCGAAGTTGATTCACCTGCACCAGCATCTTCGTCCTGATTTTCTTGTGCAGAGTGATGATCATGGCTGTGATCGGTATTGCCAGATACCTTGTGGATGCCATGAATGATGTAATTCACTACATCAATACGAGCGATGCTTTGTTGTTTCAGGTAATAAACCGCCTGGCTTTCCTGCTCGCTAAAAATAGCTACCAAAACATTTGCCCCGGTAACCTCTTGCTTACCGGATGATTGCACGTGAAAAACCGCACGTTGAAGTACGCGTTGAAAACCTAAGGTAGGCTGGGTTTCGCGCTCGGAATCGTTTTCAGGGATAAGGGGTGTAGTGGAATCGACAAACTCGATTAATTCTTTACGCAGACTCATTAAATCAGCACCACAAGCGCGCAACACATTTGCAGCCGAATCATTATCGATGAGCGCCAACAATAAGTGCTCAACTGTCATAAATTCGTGGCGCTTGGAACGCGCACCTTTGAAAGCAAGATTTAAAGTTACTTCAAGATCTTTACTTAGCATCGCGCTTACCCTCATCTAACCAACAAATTTAAAATCGTCTCACTACCACACATTATCTAAACCACCATTCACTGAACGATGTCTGAATATGTTGGCAAAACAAATCACTCACTCTCCGTCTTCTACCGCTTCTATCTCACATAACAGCGGATGCTGATTCTCTCTTGCATATTGATTCACTTGCGCGGCTTTAGTTTCAGCTATATCGCGAGTATATATTCCACAAACTGCTTTTCCGTGCACATGTACCGTTAACATCACGTGTGTAGCTTTTTCGCGCGACATGGAAAAAAACACTTCCAGTATTTCCACCACGAAATCCATTGGGGTGTAGTCATCATTTAACAACATCACCTTATACATCGGCGGTCGTTTCAGTTTTGGTTTTGACGTTAAAACCGCAAGACCACCATCCGATTCGTCAGCAGAATTATCGTCGTCTTTACCTAAGGTTAGTTGAAGGTTTTGGAGATTGCCCATAGAGATTCAATACAAAATGAAAAAGTTTAGTTGCTCGCCAGCATTGTAACTCATCGTCATAACAAGCCCTAATAAGCGCTGAGGTAGACAGAATGCTTGACTTTGGGTCAATTGTTGGATAAAAAAAGAGCGCACCTGCACACTAATGCAGCACAAAGTTCAAATAAAAGCACTTATGTTCAATTCGCGTTACTAAACACATCTCGTCCAACCCCAAGCAATTGCTGTACTTGGGACAATAATAACGACAGTGATGTTTTTCAAGGGCATCACTTGGGCAGAAGGACTCCAATCATGCCAACTGGCACCGTTAAGTGGTTCAATAATGCAAAAGGCTACGGTTTTATCCTTGCGGATGAAGGCGGTG
>DATIGS010000275.1:0-1915 GCA_035481425.1 Cellvibrio sp.
GTAGTAAAACGATTGACGCTTACCTCGATAATGCGTTTAGTGAACAAGAAGCTGGCCGCGCACTGCTATTCGCCGTTGTGGATAACGCCACGCAAAAAATTATTGGCACTACGCGCTATTGCAATGCCGACAACCTGAATCATCGCGTAGAAATCGGTTATACCTGGTATGCAAAGTCTTACCAACGAACTGGCGTAAATACCGAATGTAAATATCTTTTACTTTCCCACGCCTTCGAAACCTTGAATTCAATTGCAGTGGAGTTTCGTACCCACTGGCACAACCAGACATCGCGCGCGGCGATTGCGCGGCTCGGTGCGAAGCAAGATGGCGTTTTGCGCAACCATCAAAAAAATGCCGAAGGAATTTACCGTGACACAGTGGTGTTTTCGATCATTGATCAGGAATGGCCAACGGTTAAGAAAAACCTTGAATATAAAATGCGTCAATAATTTCTCGTATAACACTTCAATATGGATGGCGGCGTATCGTGTTAACCGGACTCAATCACATCACCATTGCTGTTTCCGATTTGGATATTTCTTTTACTTTTTATTCCCAACTTTTGGAATTTAAACCTCATGTGCGCTGGGATGCCGGAGCCTATCTAAGCCTCGGGGATTTATGGCTTTGTTTATCCCTTGATAAAGCAGCACCGGCAACTGATTACACGCATATAGCTCTGGATTGCGCACCGGAAAATTTCCGCGCAATTTCGATAAAACTGCGCGACGCGGATGTTCGGGAATGGAAGCAAAACACCAGTGAAGGCGACTCTTTGTATTTTCTCGACCCCAATGGACACAAGCTGGAAATCCATTGCGGCAACTTGCAAAGCCGCTTGGATTCATTAAAAGAAAAACCCTATGCAGGTTTGATTTGGTATTAATCGCAGGTTAGCGATAAATTTTCCGGTGCATGTCGATTCGCAAAACTATCATTCGACTATGAGATGAACCCATTACCATACGGAGATACATATCATGTCCGCCACCGAAAAAGTAAAAGGCCCAGCATCTTATTTCCCATCGATTGAAAGCAAATACGGCCAACCGATCGAGCATTGGCTTAAATTACTTTCGACACAAAAAGATCTGAAACATATGGAGATGGTGAATTGGCTAAAGAGCGAGCATGGTATGGGGCATGGTCATGCCAATGCGCTGGTTGCATACTTTCGCGATAAAAAATAAGCCGCCACCCAACCTCACCGGAGACATATATGCTCACCACCTACACCGCCAGTTGCCACTGCGGCACAGTGCAAATTGAAGCAGATCTCGACCTTGAACAAAGCACCTATCGCTGCAATTGCTCCATCTGCCGCCGCACACGTTTTTGGCCGGCGGTGGCGCAGGAGGATGGTGTGCGCGTTCTGCAAGGTGAAGATCAACTGACCCGCTACACCTTCAATACGCATAAGAATGAACACTACTTTTGCAAGCATTGCGGCGTGCGGGTTTTCGGGATAGGAACAGAAACACCGATGGGCAAAATGTATGGCGTTAATCTGGGCTGCATAGGGTCGCTGGGCGATAAAGAGTTAGCCGCGCTTAAGATTACCTATGTAGATGGGCTGCACGATAAATTCACACCACCAGAATATACGCGGCATTTGTAAAGCCGGATTCCCCCGGACAGCAGCCATAGTTCCGGGGTTTTGCTTGTTAGCCAACACCAACCTTCCCCCGCCATAAAACCTCGCGTCTTCATCAACAACTGCTATAACTAAACCAGTCCAACGCAAAACTTTTCGCTGAAGGAAATTGCGTTAAATTCTAATAACACCCGACGCCATATTGGACGCAACTCATCCCATCCAGGTGTCGCGACAATCTATAGCGAGATGAGACTAACCTTGACCATGCTATGTATCCGGATAATCACCCTGTGGCTGATAAGTTCATTGGCGGTG
>DATIGS010000276.1:0-7568 GCA_035481425.1 Cellvibrio sp.
GTCGAGCACCTGTTCCATATCCACCAAGCCTTTATCTTCGATCATCTGGCTGGTCATGATCGTGACGGTTTGTGGCGTCTCGCGCAGGGTCATATCGATGCCGGTTGCTCCGTTCATCGAGCGCGCGGTGTAGGAACCTTCCACGAACACCTCTTCAACCAAAGAGCTTTTTATGGTGGTCGTTTTTTTACTGGTTTTTGCCGTGGTTTCGGCCTGCCCGGTAGCGGCAGTATCTGCGGCAGCTGAAACAGCAGAAATAGCAAGGCCGCACAAAGCGCTCATGACAAGCGCTAATGGCTTTTGGGTAAACATAGGTGTGGGTCCTGAAATGAGGTTTATCGACAGCAGTGGTAATCCCTACCGGGAATTCCTTTCATGAGGGAAAAGACGCCATGGGCGAGTTCTGGCACTTTATTACTAATAGGAATCAATATCAATTGAAATGAGAATATTTATTATTCGAGAATCGATATGAAGCTTTGTCCTGAAATACAGGCAAAGGCTGTCTCTAACCAAGCCATTGGTTTCATGCTTTCACTTTGGTAGAGTGCCGCGCCACTTCTTGGGGAGTGGGCGAATAATTTTAATCATGGAGAATGTATGAAAAAGCAAATTATTGCTGCAGCTGTGTTGATGGGCGCATCCCTTCCTTCTTTTGCGTCCAACTTTTATGTGTTGGCAGATGTGGGTCAAAGCAAGATTGAGATAGATCTGGACGGCCTTACCTTTAGCAAGACTGATACTGCAATGAGCATCGGTGGCGGATATCAATTTAATAATAATTTTGCTGTTGAGCTGGCCTACCGCGATTTAGGTGAAATCGGTGAAAAAGTTTCCGAGAACTACGGCGGCGGCGATTATGAATCTGTAGGCTTCACCTTGGGTGCAACCGCTGTACAGATTTCTGTTGTAGGTTCAATCCCATTGGGCGATGCAGCGAAACTGTACGGCCGTGTTGGCATGGCAGATTTGGAAGCGGACTTCGGTTACAACTATGAGGAATCTTTTGATGGCTGGGAATACGCCGAGTCAGAATCAGCGAGCGAATCCAAAAACAAAGCTGTATTCGGTGCAGGCTTAAGCTATTCCTTTACCCCCGCTTTTGCGTTGCGTGCAGAATACAGCCAATACGCTGAGTGGGAGGACATCACCATCAGCAGCACCACTATTGGTCTTACTTATCAATTTTAAGTAGTACCGATAGCCTGCGTAACATTTGCGAAGGAGATGCCAAAAAATAAGGTCGCAATTGCGACCTTATTTTTTTGTTCCGATTATTTGCCGGCGATTTATTTATAGGTGTGAGTCGGCGCTACTAAAACGTCTTCCGATGCTGTTTCCTGTTGGGCCTTCTGGGCGCTGCGCACGCGGGCTTTGTATTTTTTGTGCCAGATAATCACACCGGTAATACTTAACATCGCAATCACTATTCCCATCAATGAAATCAGGATGCGCCCGGGCAGGCCCAGGATTCGACCGGAGTGCAGGGGAAATTGCGCTTGTACAAACAGATCCGCCGCGGTGCCGCGCCAAGGGATGAAATCACCGAGCACTTCACCGGTTTTAGCATCCAGATAAATCGCTTTATGCCCCACCCCACCCGCGCCATGCCCTTCGGCTGCGGTAAAAAATTCAACCCGATAAACACCGAATTCGCGCGCGTACCAGAGGCTATTTACCGGCTGGGTCCACCCTTTATCTTTGCCCGCTTGTTGCCCTAACTCAATTGCACGTGAGAAATCGTAACCTGCAGCGATGGGATTGTCGTGACCCGATGGAGTACGGGAATCTATGGGCGTTGGAGTCACATCGGACACCATCGACATAACCGGAAAAAATACTTCGCGATACAAATTGAGGGAGAAACCGGTGAAGGCTACGACGAAGAGCAATACCCATGTCCATAGGCCGAATGCCCGGTGCAGGTCAAAATTCAATTTGGTTTTGCCATTGGCCCAGCGGATTTTCCACGCCGGTTTCCAACGCTGCCAATAACTGTCGCCACCTGCAGTTGAGAGTGCCTGAGCAATGCGTTTACGTCTGGGCAAGGTGAGGTAAAACCCGACAAAACAATCGATTGTCCAGGTCAGGGCAATTACCCCGAGCAACCAGATACCCCAGTGGTCGGTGCCCATAAATTCGGGGATGTGCAAACTGAAATGCAGCTTGTAGAGAAAGGAGACAAAGTTTTCGGTGGTGATAGGCCAGACAGCGCCCCACTCTCGCTTGCCCAGGATGTCACCGGATACCGGATCGACATATACCTGGTTAAACCCGGGCTCATACAGCTCGCTCGTTTCCGGATTCACCCGTGGCTCTACCCAATAATAATAAGAGTGCCCCGGCTCCACCGAAAACTCGTAATAGGTCACCTGCACCTGCGGGTATTTCCGCTCCACCTCCTCTGCCAAGGCTGTGGCACTCATCGGCGTGCCGGGCGTAGTCGCTTCTAGCAAATGCGGATTCAGCCATTCATCCAGTTCATGGTCCCAGGAAATAATGGCGCCAGTCAGCCCGGTGACGACCAGAAATGCGGCGATGGTGAGCCCGAAATAACGATGGAGCAACGTGAAAAATGCGCGCATAAGTGGCCTCTTTGGCGGCGAGATATTTCCAGATTTCTTGAACTGAATTTTTGTAGGCTTTAAATGGCAACAAGGCACTTCCCATTTCCTGGAAGTGCCTCATCCATGTCACCACATTTTATGTGAATGATAATTAATAGCGCCAGCTAATGGAACCCATCACATTGCGCGGAGCGCCATAGTTAGCCTGCCCCCACTGTGGACTTAACAAATACTTTTCATCGGCCACATTATTAATGTTCAGTGCCAGGGTCAGGTTTTGTGTCAGTGCGTACTGGGCGAAGATGTCGATCAGGGTTAAATCGCCCTGCACCTCGTCATTGCCCAAGTAAAGTTCGCTTTGCCAGTTAACGCCTGCGCCTATACGCAAACCGGGCACATCCGCCAATGAATAGGCGGTCGCGAGCTTGAATTGGTGCTCGGGGATAAAGCGACGGGTATCATTGCCATTGTCATCCTCAACGCCAACCTGGGTGTAACCGGCACTGACGTTCAAACCAGTAAACACTTCGCCGGCCAATTCGGCTTCAAAGCCTTTGCTTTCAAAGCCAACACCGCGATACATATTTAAGCCGGTCGCCTCGTTGCGCCCGATCCATTCACCAAAATTCTCCTGGGCCGACTCAAACAGCGCCACTGTAAGCACGGCGCTGCCAAACAGCTCCTGCTTAACGCCCACTTCTGTACTTTCACCACGCACTGCGCCCAACGGCGCCAGATTGGCATCGACCCAGGTTTGGGGATTAAATACTTCGCTATAACTGCTGTAGAGCACGGTTCCCGGAGCCACTTCATAAGTAAGGCCAACATAGGGCACGGTTTCATCGTCAGACGCTGCTTGCGGCGCGCCATAGGCGAGGCCGTCCTGTTCGATATCCACCGTGCGTGCGCCCAACAACACCGCAAGTTCGTCAGTGAGTTTCAGGCGTGTGGAGATGTAATAGGAATCCTGACTTTGATCGATATCCGTCGATTGGGAAGCTGGATCGTACACATCGAATTCCGGCCGGGGAGTATTGCCTTCCGCCCAATCGCCGCCGACCGGGTCGTAATTCCACTCACTGGTATAGACCGAGCGGCCATCCAGGGTGATATCCGCCATATTCACACCGGCGACCAACTCATGGTCCTGACCCAAGAGAGAAAAAGTACCGCTAACGAACAGGTCGACAATCTCTGCAGTATCGTCCGTTTCATAGAAACTGGCATGCCCTGCCAAACCGGTTTGGGTTATGGGATCTGGTGTCCCTCTTAAATAAAACGACTCCCACTCTTCCTTTTGGTTGTTGCGGGTATAAACCGCCTTCCCCATCCAGCGCTCACCCAAATCCTGCTCCAACTCAACAAAACTGCGGGTTTGTTTTACGTCCTGATAAGCCCAATCGGGCGCGGTATTGGTCGACACATGGTAATCGGTTTGGGTGCCATCGCTGTAAAACATCGGCAAGGCGCCAGAGGAATTGCCGTCGGTTTGGCTATCATTAATGCTGTGACCCAGGGTAAAACGCGTACCTTCGGTGATATCACCACTGAGCACGCCGTAGAAAATACTCAGGTCTTTGCCATAGCGGTCCAGATAGGAATCGCCATCTTGCTTGGCCACCACCAAACGGCCTTTAAGTGCATCGCCCGCGATTGGCCCGGAAATATCGCCATCAATACGATACTGATCCCAGCTACCAGCGGAGCCGACCACTGTTGCTTGCAGTTCATCAGTCGGGCGTTTGCGAATGTAGTTAATAGTCGCTGAGGGGTTCGCGAGGCCGGTGATCAAACCCGTCGCGCCCTTTACCACTTCCACTTGTTCGTAGAGGGCGGTGTCGTCATGGCCACTGGTCAGGCCGTAAGCAAACGGAACGCCCATGCCATCGACCTGGAAGTTCACTATGTCAAAGCCGCGCGCGGTGTAGTAAGTGCGGCCGGTTTCCACCTGCTCAACGGTGACGCCCGGAGCGTAGGCCAACAGCGAATTGATCTCGCGCAGGGAGAAGTCTTCAATCTGGTCGCGGGAAATAACCGATACCACTTGCGGGGTTTCCAGCACGGTCAAATTTAATTTGGTCGCGGTTTTGGTTTTTTCGGGCTCACCATACACATAAGTCGTTTCAACTTCGCCAGAAGTCAGGTTGGATTGATTGCCCTGCGCGTAAGCGCCAGCTCCCCAAATAACGCTTGCTACAGACAGCGCCAAAGCACTGCGCGATACATTACGCATAACTACTCCCGTATGGTGATATCAGGCCGATTTGACCTAAGAAAATTTGAGATTGTGAAAAGCGAGCTGGATGTGAAACTTTATATGGCGCATTTTAATACCATGCGCAAATAGGAATCAATATCAACAATATGGTAAATGCCGCCTCTGGATGGCGACGGGTTAAGAGGCTTAGGACGGGTTATGGAAAAACTTAACGAGGAATGGAAACACTAATGAGGCGGGACGGAACAGTGGAAACGAAGGGGGGCTAATCCCCCGCTTCGCACAACTCGCCGAACCGACGTAACAAGCTGCTTGCTTCCGGCGTTGCTGTTGCAATCGCGTTATCCAACGCAATAGCAGAATGGGTAAGCCGGACTTGCTGGATATACCCATCCATCGCCGCCGCCGAAAATTCCGGATGGAACTGGACGCCCCAAGCGCAATGCCCGATCCGGAATGCCTGGTGCGGCTCTGCAGCACTGGATGCCAGCAACTGCGCTGATTCTGGCAGTTCGAGCACCGACTGGAAATGCACCAGGTTCGCGGGAAACTGCGCCGGTATATTCCCAAACAATGGGTCTTCCGAAGCTTGCGTAGCGAGTTGGATCTGATGGGTACCTATCTCGATACCTTCTGCACGATTACCGACTTTTCCGCCGCAGGCATGGGCAAGCAATTGGTGGCCGTAACAGATGCCCAACACCGGAACTTCCGCTTGGAGGCAGGATTTTAGCCAGTCTCCCAAACGCTCACTCCACGGCAATCGGTCAGTCACCATCGCGTGTGAACCACTCACAATCACCCCGGCCACCTCCGCAAGCGGAGGAAATACTGGTAAATCCCACGCCAGGAGCACCTGCTTGGGCAAGGAGGATTTCAGGCCAGCACTGATCCAATCCTCGTAATCACCTTGGCTACCACTGATTGCAGGAAAGGTTCTACCGGCCAACACAATGAAAATCGACTTGCTCATAACAACACTCTTAACAACATTCGTAACGACGCTCTCAACATTGCTCTCAACATTGTTCTCAAGAACACTCTTACGACAGACGCTTACCCAGTAACGGATAAGCAAATACCCATACCCAACCGCTCAAACCCAGCACACCCAATGAGATAAACGGCGCCCTGGCCCAGGCGTAGAGGATTGAAAACAAATAGGTACTCACCGCAAAGCAGATGACTGCAGCCAGAATCCACAGGGCGCGACGCTTGGCTGGCTGCGTTAATTGATGGTGCCACAATACCACCGTCGCCAGGTTCGCGACCAATGCCAAAAGCAAAATGAGGTTCATCATGATGCGCCCTCCGTTTGGGAATCCATGCGATCCTGCAGTGTGTCTTTCGCTGTGGTCGCCAACGAATTAGTGGCAGGCCGTTCCGCAGGCAGCTTTTTGGCGGTCCACAGGCAAAATAAACCGCAGGCCAGCAAGACACTGTCGACACCCGCGCTAACGGTTTTGCCATTGGCCAGCGCCAGAGGTATCGCATCCCCCGTCACCACGGCATTCACAATCGACACACCTATCGCCAAAACACCGCTTACAACAAACAACTCTTTAATGGTGCGATAGGTGTTATGGCGCAACATGGCATAAACGCATATCGCCACCCAACTGCCAAAAAAGACCATGCCTAACCAGAAACCAAATTGCGCGGGCGCGACAGACAACAGCAACTGTGCATGGAACAAACAAAGACTCGCGACAACCAAGCCCATACAGCTACCTGCCGTAAAACAGCTAATACGATGGTACGCCGCCTGCGACAAACTCCCCTCTGTGCCATAGGCGCGCCGCTCGATCCAAATCATCATGCCGGTGACACACAGGAGCGCCGTCCCTATTCCCAAAATGCTCCAGATAATTTTGACGAAAAGACCGCCGAAATTGCCAAAGTGCAAAGGGTACATCGCATCCAGAATCACACCGGTCGCGCTGTCGAGTTTGCCGAAGGTGCTGTACTGCTTGTTCAGCTCACCAGTGACGGCATTGAATTCATAGGTTTCATTTGCCGCCAGGGTATCGCCACCCAATACGGTGAGCGCCATCACTGCACCCTTGTCGCCCCAGCCATGGATATTCGCATCCACTACTAGCAAATCCGGGTTGGCGGTACGGAAGTCTGTCAGGATGCGCGCGAATTGCGGCTCTGCAGGTTCACCGACAATAGCGGGTTCAATTTCCGGCAAAAAAGTTTCTATCAGCTTGTCCTGGTCGCCAGAGAAACTCACGAATGCAGCCGCGGGTACGAGCAACACCAGCACCAATCCCAAAAACGCGCCGGTAAAACCAATTACCCCATGAAACAGTAAACCCCATACACCCAGCACTTTATGGGTATCGGTAAACAACAGGCGCAAGCTACGCAGCGGACGGAAGCTGAAGAACTCCTTAAAGATTTTGCGATGGATAATCACACCGGTAACAACGGAAGCAAACAAAGTCAGCCCCAACAAACCCGTCAAGATCAGCCCAACCGGATTACCCAAGTGCAAATCCGTATGGAACGTGGTCATGAAATCGGCCATATCCTTGGGCTGGCGATTAAACCACTCAAGCAATCCACCCTCGAACCGGTCTTCCAATACCAGTGTTTGCGGATGGTGTTGGAACACCAGCACGCGATGGTCATGCTGGCCATTTTCCAATTCGATTTCTTTTTCAAACGCTATCTGCAAATGGGTAAAGCTGCTTTCACCCGGCAACATCACCCGCACATGCCCAAGGTAATCGCTATCCACCTCGGCGGCGTGCCCACGCACCAGGGCTTCAATCGCC
>DATIGS010000277.1:0-5284 GCA_035481425.1 Cellvibrio sp.
CCTGCACGTAAAAACAATCCAGCACCCGCCGACGATTCCAGGTTCCCCACCGCCAAATCCGCCAGGAGAACCGCATCAACCGGGCTCGAATCCGTTGTCGAGAATCGCCATACCGCTGTGCGCTGCAACTGCCATATAAACTCATCTTCCAACTGATATTCCCATCCCATTGGGTCATCAGCACCCACCAAATCATGAACGAATTTCTGTACCTCTTCAGCCCCGGATGATGGCCCAACAATCCCCACCAATGTCGCCACCTGGTCAGCGAAATCGTTTTTCACCACAACATAACTGGAGCGCCAAAATAACAGGCCTGCGTAAGGAGCATCAAATGGGTCGGGGATTTCTTTGGTGATATCTTCCGGAGTTACCATCGCCTGCCCAAGCGAATGGAGTTTATAGGCGTATGTCGGGTCATCACCAAGCATCCATGCGAGCGGCAACGTCAGGATTGGCGGTTTGGTGATTTCTTCGCCCTGCTCATTGCGTTGACCCCAGGAAAAATAAATACCGTTGGTGTAACCACCGCCATCCTTACCAGCAAAAATATCGTTATCCCAACTCGCCGCAAGCCAGTCAATCTCTGCAGACGTATAAGAACTACTCGTGACTAAAAACCACACGAGCAAGCCATTTAATACATTGAACTTTCTGAAAAATGATAACGAAGCACCTGAAGTTTTCATCGGGAGAATCCTTTAATAACAACAATTTTTTTGTTCCAGATTAACCAGATGCAATTTCCTTGCAAATTTGATCATTAGAAAACGCGCCGCCATCAAATTGTATGGATTCTGTTAGCTGGCAAACAAAAAAGCCCTCGCAAGGGAGGGCTTTTTCGTCGATTGAAACCATCGGATTAATAAATATCCCGGCAATAACGTTTAGTCTCAATCAATTGCTGTAATTCGCTTTCACCCAATATGTCGATCAGGGCCTGATGAACCCCGCCACCCATCGCCATGCTGCCACACACATAAATAGAGGCGCCGCGATCAAGCCACTCGCCAATTTGTGTTTGTTGGGTGCGCAATACATCCTGCACATAACCTTCGCCATCGCGCGAATAAACTTCGTCGAATTCGGTCAAGAAACCAGATGCTTTCCATGCATCCAATTCATCAGCAAAGAGGCGGTCCTTGCTGCGCTGACGCTCACCAAATATCAGCCAATTTTGTTGCTGGTCTTTCAAATAACGCTCATGCAAATGCGCGCGCAAACCAGCGATGCCAGTCCCTGCGCCAATTAAAATCATGGGATGTGTATCTTTCGGCGCATGGAATGACGGGTTGGCGCGTATACGCGCCAGAATACTACCGCCCTCTTCCGCCAGTGCAGTCAGCCAGCCAGATCCCAAGCCCAATTCACCTTTTTCATTGAAGGCCTGACGCACCACCAAATCCAATTGCCCATCTGTTGTCAGCGATGCAATGGAATATTCACGATGCTGAAATTCAGGATTGTTGTGCGGTTTTATTTCGAGAATATCGCCAGCCTGCCAATGTGTATTACCGGGTTTCTCCGGTTGCAAAGTTACGCGATATACAGGCGCGCCCAAACTGCCTGCATTTAATAATTGGCGCTTTTGCAAAGCCCAGTTCTCGTACTCCGGTGCAGACCATGCGCTTACATTATTCACGCCACTTAGATCAGCAATTTTTTGTTGCCACTCATGAATCGACCGCTCATTACCATTATCGACATCAATACGCGCAAACAGCGGGGTTGCGCCGTTGGCCGACAACCACTGCTCTATCTGTGCTGCAAACGCGCAATAGTCGCTGTAACGTCTATCGCCCAAACCCAAAATTGCAAACTGCAATTGGCTTAATGACAATGATGACTTCAATAATTTTTTAGCAAAACTACGCGCGGTATCCGGTGCTTCCCCTTCGCCAAAGGTGGAAGCCAGAAACAACATCTTTTTGGCCGATTCAATTGTAATTTTGTCCACAGCAGAAATATTTTTTACAATTGCTTTAATGCCGCCGGATTGCAGAATTGTCGCCGTATTCCATGCTAGTTGCTCCGCAGTCCCGGTTTGGCTTGCATATACAATCCAATAATCCGCATCCGTGTGTGCATTGCTTACACCAGCAGCCGCGTTTTTACTGCCACGTTTCTTTTTGCGGCGGTCGAAATACAACAGGAAGCCGGTAATGGTAAACAATGGCATCAACAAGGACGCCAACATATTAATGATCAACCCGGGGGTCCCGAAAAATTCGCCGGTATGCAATTCATAAATACTTTGCATGATGCGCTTGCCCAGAGGCTCCAGCGGCTTGTATGGTTGGTCATTAATAATCTCGCCTGTTCCCGCATTGATGCTCATGGCACTACGCTGACGATCATTGGTTGCATCGGGCATGACGTAATTAATCATCACCGGATCTGTTGCGGTGCGGGGAATTGTCAGGCTCGCAAATTTAAAATTTCCCTCTGCTTTAGCGACAAAACTGTTCCATGCAATATCAACGCTCACTGGAGCACCATGGTGTTGATGCATTTCTCCTGCGCGATTCACACCACCTTCACCCGAGCGTCCTTCGCCACCAGCACGCCCTTCCCTTCCCTCGCGATTACCCATGGCGCGATCGCGCTGCCCTTGCCCCGCAACACCTTGACCACCAGGGCCACCGAAACCGCGACGCTCTTGCACTGGTTCACCGGTTAACATGATTGATGCACCGTTTTTAAACCAGCTGTAAGACCAGGTCAGCCCTGTTAAGGCCATCAACAAATACATAAGGATTACCCAGGTGCCGATAACCGAGTGCAATGCCCAATAAAAATTGCGCCCCTTTAAACTGAAATCAATACGGAACCAATTGCGCCAATTAAGCGCGCGGCGCGGCCAACGTAAATAAAGGCCCGACAACGCAAAAAACACCAAAGCAAACGCGCAAAAGCCGGTAATTTGACGGCCAATATTAATCCCGTCCGGCTGCGATGGAATTAATAACCAGCGATGCAATGAGCGCACTGTGCGAAAAAATTGCTCACCGGTCACCTTTCCCAATAATTCGCCGGTGTAAGGATTGATATAAGTATTATCCCCACGACGCTCACCTGGCGGAGGGGCGAGGCGCAACAAAGCGCTGCGATCTGCTTCTGGCCAAAGGGTAATCTGTTCAACGCGCGCGTCTGGACGCTGTGCGTGAAAACGTTCGGCAATCGCATCTGGCGTCATGCGTTCACCGCTGACTTCAACACGTATCACCGAAGGACTCATGGCCTCCATAATCGTGCGTTCAAAGCTCATCAAGCCGCCAGTAAGACCTACAACGGCTAACACAATTCCTGCGGTAATCCCTAAAAACCAGTGAATCTGAAATAAAACGTTTTTCACGTTAACGTCCTCAAGCCCAAAAATAAAATTTTATTGTGATGAATTGTCGCGCATTTTTTATAAATTAATTCTGCGCCAGCACCCAACCGCCACCCAGCGCTTTATACATATCCACTGCCGCATTCAGACGTGCCAGTCGTTGCTGGACGAGCGAATCCTGCGCCTGGAATAAATTCCGCTGCGCGACCAACAGCGATAAAAGATCATCGCTCCCTGCGCGATAACGCGCTTCTGTTAAGCGCACACTGAGTTCTGCCTGTACCAAAATTTCTTGCAAACTAATTTCCTGACGATGGGAAATATCCGTGCTCGCCAAGGCGGTATCCACCTCCTGCAAGGCAACCAAAATTGCTTTGTGATATTGCAATAACATCTCGGCGCGGCGGGCTTCGCTCAACCGTTTTTGATTAACAACACGACCACCATTAAAAATGGTTTGCGCAAGCGATACCGTCCAACCCGATGCCTGGGTCGCGGGATTCAGGCTAAATAATTCGCTGGCACTCTTGCCGACATTCGCCCCCAAACTAATGCCGGGCAAAAGTGCTGCACGCGCCGCAACAATATCGGCGTTGGCAGCTATTAAATTCGCTTCGCTCGCAGCCAGGTCCGGGCGACGCGCTACCAAATCAGCCGGCGTTCCAGGCGCAACTTCCGGCACTGCAACATCTAACAAACGGGCCTCTGCCAAGGTGAACTCTTGCGGTGTTTTACCGAGCAATATCGCTAATGCCGCGCGGGTTTGGCGCGCTTGTAATTCGAGCGGCAACAGCGTTGCTTTTTGGGATAATAAATTGGTTTTTTGCTGGGCGACTTCCGCCGCTGTGGCCGCGCCATTGCGGTAGCGGGCGTCCACTACTTTTTGTACGCGCTCCGCAATCTCAATATTTTTTTGCGCCGAGGCAATACGCTCTTGCAATGACAACCATTGAAACCAAGCGCTGGCAATCGCCGCTTTAATACTCAACTGCGCGGCGTCCTGATCAAACCGGGTTGCGTCAAAACCCGCTGCGGCAGATCTGCGCGCGGCAGCAATGCCACCCCACAAATCCACCTCATAACTAATATTCAAGGTTGCACTAGTGGAACCATTGGTATTGGTCACATCATTTTCATTGGTTGTGCGCCGCTCCCCGCTGGAAGCAGACGCATTGAGCGAGGGAAACAAACTTGAATTTGCAATGCGCATTTGCAATTCCGCTTGTCGTACCCGCTCTGCGCTTATCAGCAAATCCGGGCTATCTTGTTCTGCGGCAAGCATTAATTGGTCTAGTGCCGGAGAGTTAAATGCGTGCCACCAACTAGCGTCGATATCACTTGCAATATTATTCGTGCCTGCCGATGTATTTGTTTGAAGCGCATCTGCGTGATAGCTATCGGCATAATTAATTTTCGGGCGCTCTGTTTCATCAGTAGTGATACAGGCCGACAACATCAGCGATAAAACCAACACCGTACAACTTTTACACCCTAACATCTTACTTTCTAACACCATGAATATTACTCCGCCGCCAATGCAGCAACAGGATCAAGGCTGGCCGCTTTGCGCGCAGGCAAAAAGCCGAACAATAATCCAGTTAAAAACGCACAACTAAATGCCATGAACACCGGTGTTAATGAATAGGCGATTGGAGTTCCAAAACTGCCAATCAACATTGCCGTGCCCAATCCTAATACCACACCAACGACGCCGCCCAATGCCGACACCACCAGCGCCTCGATTAAAAATTGCTGCATGATGTTCCGGGTCCGCGCACCGGTCGCCATGCGTATACCGATTTCCCGTGTGCGCTCGGTGACGCTAACCAACATGATATTCATTACACCGATTCCGCCGACTAAAAGTGAAATCGCGGCAATGGAACCCAATAAAATAGTCATGGTGTTTTGGGTTTCAGACACCATATCAATGAGCGACGACATACTGCG
>DATIGS010000278.1:0-24500 GCA_035481425.1 Cellvibrio sp.
GCGGGTAAATCAACCCTGTTCCGTATGATCGCCGGCACTGAAAAACCGGATAGTGGTACTGTGACCCTGGGCGATACCGTGAAAGTCGCTTACGTTGAACAAAGCCGTGAAAACCTGGACGATAAAAAATCTGTGTGGGAAGCAGTATCAGACGGTTTGGATATTTTGAAAATCGGCAACTACGAAGTTAGCTCGCGCTCCTATCTCGGCCGCTTTAATTTCAAAGGTGGTGATCAACAAAAACGCGTGGGTGAACTCTCCGGTGGTGAGCGCGGCCGTTTGCATTTGGCCAACACTCTGAAGCAAGGCGCGAACGTATTGTTACTCGACGAACCATCAAACGATTTGGACATCGAAACCCTGCGCGCATTGGAAGATGCAATCCTCGCCTTCCCCGGCTGCGTACTGGTGATCTCGCACGACCGCTGGTTCCTCGACCGTATCGCAACCCACATCCTCGCGTACGAAGGTGATTCGGATATTGTTTTCTTCGAAGGCAACTACACTGAATACCACGAAGATTTTGTAAAACGCAAAGGTCAGGATTCACAACCGAAGCGGATGAAGTACAAACCGCTCAAAGCGTAAAATTGCACGCTTGATATAAATAAAAAAGGCAACTCATATGAGCTGCCTTTTTTATTTCCGATGATCAGAAAATTATCGCAATTAAAATAATGACCGGAATAGGCACACCAAGAAACCACAATAATAAAGATCGCATAACAACCTCCTTCGCCGCCAGAATTACAAATCGCGCTGACGGCCACCAAAGGTAGCTAGCCAACTCGCTGTGAATGCACCTATCAAGAGTGCGATAAAAAACCAAAGGGAAAGATAAGCAGTGGCTTTACGCGCATCATCTGCAACTTCTTTAGCGGTAGTTTCAGCCTGCTGCACGTTTTGTTGCCACTGGTTATACACATCCTTCACGCGCTGCTCTGCTTCCTGCGCAGAGAGATCTGTACGCTCGGCAACAAGTTGCGCTAAATATTGCGCATCGCCGTCAGGTAAGGAATTATTTCTTAACGCATTAAGAAAAATACGCCCCACTTCTGCACTCGGAACAGGTCCGTCATTAGCGCTCGTAACTGTGGTATCGGGGATATTGTTTTCAGGCGGTACTGCAGGCGAGAGCGCGTTTGATTGAGGCGTTGAGGCGAGACTATTCGTGTTTGCAGTTGATGATGGACGACGGAACAAACTATCAACAAAATAATTTGTTGAGTCACCGCTTAATCCAAATCGATCTGAACTATCAGATCCATCTGAACTGGCACTCGCAACTGCTGCTGTAGTTGCTGTAGCCGCTGCACCGCTTACCAGGCTAGCACCTGCTTTTACTCCGCCACTGACTATCATTCCGATCGTCGAAGTAAGCAAACCAGCGGTTAACAAGGTTGCAACTGCCCATGCCAGAAACCCGTGTGCAGTATCGCGAAAATAAATTTCATCGTGTGCGGTGTCGACCCAACGAGTTCTTAATCGCCCCGCTAAATATCCACCCATCCCACTTGCCGCAAGTGATGTGAGGGTAATCCACAAAATTCCCGACACCCCAAATGTTTTTGCACTGACACCTTCAGATGCCCAAGGCGAAATTGCACTGAACCCTAACCCCGTACCTAAAATTAACAGGATGAGCGATAAAGCCGCTGCTCCCGCTGCGCCGGCAAAAATAGCGCCCCACGAAACTGCGCTGGCCGACTTACTCCCGGTATTTGGTGACGGAAGAATGACATCGGTTTTTTCATGCACCTCTATAGTAGTAGTCACGTTAAACTCCTTTAATCGATTAAAAAAGCATTTCGTTTGCATAAAAATGCAATATGAATACCACCTTGGATAAAGATGAGAAAAATCAATCAATAAGAAAAAACCAAGTGCCAAATAGTCTTATTGAATGCCAGAGGAATAAAGTTTTTTTAAATTTAAATGTCTTTATTTTGTAATTTTTTCAGAACAGAAGGGAAAGCAGGAGGAAAAGCCTGATGGAAACCGGCTTTTCCCTATCTCGCACCCATGAACCGGTAGAAATCTATATTTGAAGAGACCACTTATTAAAAATAACAATGAACCAAAATTATTGTGCTTGCGACAATACTTTTTCCACATCCACCCCGAATACCATTACTCCCAAGGGTTCGAACTTTTCCTCGGTGTACAAAGGTACGCTCAAATGCAATTGGAAACGCTTGGATGATTCGTCGTAATTGATTTCACCGAAATGCATGGTAGTCGCCGGCTTGGAAAATACCTCAGTAAACTTCTCCTCATCGCCCTGCCAATAGTCCGATGTCATATCGCTGATCGCAAAATTCAGGCCGCGCGCATCAGTGATAATAATTTCGGTAATCATATCTTGCGATTGTTTTTTGATTTCACGTAAATGTGCAGATAATTCCTGATTCACCATATCGATCGAATAAGAAAAATCATCTTTTGCAAATGCTTCGCGCCATTTTTTGTCGCGCTCGGTAATTTCTTGTTTAGTAAAGCGGCGAGTAACCAGATTGCGCTCCTTTAATAAGGATTCCAATTTTGGCAGACGTTTCCAGCGTTCAATTTTTCGGACCAACAACTCTTTAATTTGCTGGCGTTCGTAATCGGACACCGCGAACCGCACGGTGGTGCAGCTGGTAATTTGTTGGTTGAAGCGCGCTAAAAAATCCGGATTCTGGTTAAGGAATTGTTCATTGAAATAAACCCCCAAGGGAACGTACCGGAAAAAACGCGATTGGAAGTTGTTTGCATCCATATTCAATTCTTTGGCCGCCTGAACAAAATGTTCACGATCAGCCAGCAGTACATCGATACGTTTACCCTGCAACAATTTGATCAACTGCGGCAAATTGTTAGCACTCATATCAACTTTATAACCCATCTCCCCCAGCCAGGTTTCCTGCTGGCTGCCAAGAATAGACCCAAGCTTGTAGCCCTCGCGCCAGGATTCCGGGGCGATAGTATCCACTCGCCAAAACCAGTACCAATTCTCCAAAATCAGCGGCGAGGATAAAACTGCATAAGGATCGACCTGACGCATAGGGACAGCAGTAAAAAAACCGTCAATACGATTACTCTTTACATCCTGATAGGCGCGTCGCCATGGCATTACCTGCACATTGTAATCAATCCCGATATTTTTAAAGATACATTGCAAATGTGGCAGCAACGATTGTGAACTGCCGACCGGCATATCAGAGGTAAATGCAGAGGAAATATTCGTTGCCAAATTGACGACATGTTTTTGCGCAGCAGAATTACTCACACTTGCAATTTCGCTGTCGATCTCGCCCTCTGCTTGCGCCAATACGTTGCAACTGACCAATATCATTATCAGTAAAATAAAACGCATAAATGCGCTCCTTAATTTGTCTTAGCTATAAGGGAGTGAAATACCGGAAGGGATATGAAAAAAGTATAGGCCGAAAATAAAACTTTGCCCGTCACCGGCCGCTCTCTCATTTTAGTTTCCGCTGGTGTTATGCACGCATTAAAGATTGTGACAGCTCTGCCAGAAATTCTGGCTTCAATGCAGACTCAGTAGCCTGCGCCAAGCGTTCAATGGATGCCTCACGTAGCACATTAATATCGATTGTCTGTGCATCTTCCAAACCGACCCAAGCCAGCAGCCCCGCTAAAGCGGCAGGTTCATCAAATAATCCATGCAGATAAGTTCCCAGCACTTGTCCATCGCTGCTGATGGCGCCTTCAGGTTCCAATCCATGCTCGCGCTGTACATAACATGCCGGGCGATTCAGTGCATCACCAACGCTGATTCCACAATGAATTTCATAACCGCTCACTGCACTACTTTTATCCCACAGATAACCGGATCTTCGTTGTAATACTTTATGCGGCTCCAACCTGGTTTGTAATGCAAACATTCCCAAACCAATCGAACTACCGGCAGCCGACTCCAGCCCGTGCGGATCATGGATAACCTCTCCTAATATTTGAAAGCCACCACAAATGCCAATTAACTTTCCACCGTAACGAAGATGCTTTTGGATTTGCATATCCCAGCCCTGCGCGCGCAAAAAATCCAAATCGGCACGGGTATTTTTGCTGCCGGGAATAATGAGTAAATCGCATGCAGGAATTGCCTGATTGGGTCCAACCCAATGAAAATTAATGTGAGGATGCAACCGCAGCGCATCAAAATCGGTATGGTTGGAAATGCGCGGCAATGCCAACACCGCTACATTACACTGTGCATTTGCTTTGGGCGCACTCGCCGTTAACGCATCTTCGGCATCCAGATATAAACCTTGCAAATAAGGGATAACTCCCAATACGGGTTTGCCGGTTTTTTGCTCCAACCAATCCAAACCGGATTGCAACAAACCTATATCGCCACGAAAGCGATTAATCACAAAACCAATTACGCGTTTTTGTTCCGATTCGCTCAGCAATTCGAGCGTGCCAACCAAATGGGCGAACACTCCGCCGCGGTCAATATCCGCAATTAAAATTACCGGACAATCGACTGCCTCGGCAAAACCCATGTTGGCAATATCGCGATCACGCAAATTAATTTCTGCAGGGCTGCCCGCCCCCTCCACTAAAACCACATCATATTGCTGTTGCAAGCGCGCAAAAGAATCGAGCACATAGCGCATCGCCTGGGTTTTATAATCGTGATAGACCGCTGCATCCATATCGGTAATCGCGCGCCCCTGCACAATAATTTGTGCGCGCGTGTCGCTGGTAGGTTTTATCAGGATGGGGTTCATATCTGTGTGCGGCTGCAAACCCGCCGCTTGCGCTTGCAATGCCTGCGCACGACCAATTTCGCCACCATCGATAGTGACAGCGGAATTAAGGGCCATATTTTGCGGTTTGAAAGGTGCAACAGAAATACCGCGATTTTTTAGAATGCGGCACAGCGCCGCCACCAACGTCGATTTACCAGCGTCGGACGTGGTGCCTTGCACCATCAAGGTTTTAGTGCCTTGCACCATCAAGGTTCTAGTGCCTTGCACCATTAGGGTATTAGTGCCCTGCACCATGAGGGTTTTGCTTACCACTCGATACCCTTCTGCGCTTTAACGCCTGCATTAAACGCATGTTTGACAGATTTTACTTCACTGAACGTATCGGCCAAATCTTCCAAATATTTTTTAGCACCGCGCCCGGTGATAATCACGTTTTGATTGCGGGGGCGATTTTTAATCGCCTCAATAACCTTATCTTTATCGAGGTATTTATAGTTCAACATATAAGTGAGCTCATCCAATAACACCAGATGAATTTCGGGATCCTTAAACACGTGCTCACACTCAGCCCATACCGCCTCAGCAGCGGCTTTATCTTGTTCGGCATTTTGGGTTTCCCAGGTAAACCCGGTACCCATTACAAAATATTCCAATTGCGGGCTGGCGCCGCGAAAAATACTTTCGGTTAAAAAATTCTTTTCGCCGCATTCCCAAGTGCCTTTAATGAATTGCACGATAGCGACTTTGTAACCGTGCCCAAGGCAGCGCAATGCGGTACCAAAACCGGATGAACTTTTACCTTTTCCATCACCGGTCAACACAATCACTACACCGCGCTCTTCATCGGCACGCGCGACGGCGGCATCAACAATTTCTTTGCGCTGTTGCATACGTTCCTGGTGACGTTTGGCTTTGTCGGTGTTATCGATATTATCGGTCATAAATGATCCCTGTATTTTCGTCGGCTGGAAAAAGATAATGCTCGGAGTAAAAAGAAAATGCCCCCGAGCGGAACCCGAGGGCATTAACTTAGCAATTAAACAAAATATTTACCATTAGAAGCGATATGTGACACTCGCTTCATAATTACGTTCCGGTTGCGGGTATTGCCCCCAGGTCGCATGTAAACCTGCATACAATTCATTGGTGAGATTGTTGATACGGCCACTGAATTCCAACTGTTTGTAGGTATAGAGCGCGCCGAGATTGAATACAACGAGTTCCGGTAATTTGGGCCCGATATTGGCATCGTCGTTGGATTTATAGCGGGTTCCGGTATAAATACCTTCGAGCGAAATATTTAACGCGTCCAACGGCGTGAACACTATATTGGCTGCCGCAGAATTTTCAGCAACAAAGGGCACTACTTTTCCGTCATACATGCCATCGACTACTTCTGCATCGGTGTAGGTATAGTTGAAGCGCAATGATAATTCTTTGCTCAGCGTGGTATCGGTGCTCAACATAAAACCTTTGCGTTCAGAGTCAGGCAAATTGATGTTTGCGCCATTATAAAATTGATTATTCGGTACACTGCCGTCATAAACAATTTCATCATTGAGTGTCATGCTATAAATCGAGTAAGTCACACGACCTACCGGACTTTGCCACTCAGTGCCCAACTCAAATGATTCGCCGGTTTGTGGATCAAGGAAAACCACATCCTGCGCAACCAGATTATTTTCATCCGGATTGGCAAAACGGAAGCTTTCCGCATAGCGGCCAAACACGCGCCAATTGTTGCCAGCATCGTAACTCAGACCCAATTCAGTCGCGTTAAGATCGTCGTCCTGGGACAGCGATTGCAAATAATTTTTGTCTTCAACCTGCGCAAAACGCGCACCCGCCGTTAATGTCAGATTGGCGATAACCGGATAAACCGCTTGTGCATAATAGCTTTGCTGTTGCTGCTCGGAATTGTGCGGAGAAAAGGCATTATTGCTTTCGTAAACACTTTCAACATCATCATAGCCAATGGTGACGATGGACTGGCCATGCTGGGTAGCAAACTCACCGATCAAACGCGGCGTCAATGTTTTTACACGCATTGATGAAGCAGTAAGACCCCAACTTTCATAATCACTTTCTTCGTTGCGATCAGAATATTCCGCCAGCAAACTCCAGGCAGAACTCAGATCAACCCCAAAACCACCGCGGGCGATATCGGTATTTTGGTTGCTGTAATCATTGGGTGTGTTAGTAGCACGACGGTCGATCAGCGCTTCAGCATCAGTCAGTGAACCGGGCAAACGCAACTCGTCATCGACTTGTTGGCCTTCAACAAATACAAAGCCTTTTACAAAATCGTAACGCACATTGGCAAACACGTTTTCGTAGGCATTCTGGTTGTTATCGCGGTAATTATCCGCATTGCGTTTTTGCGCCGACAGGTTGTAACTCAAACCGTTTTCAAAACCCTGGCTCACATTTGCGCTGTAATCTTCCAGATTATCGGTGCCTGCGCCTGCACTCACAGAACCATTTACTTCCCCGGCGGTGGCACGGCGAGTGATGATATTGATCACCCCGCCAACTGCCTGGTCACCATAGAGAACGCCCGCACTACCCTGCACGATTTCAATGCGCTCAACATCTTTCAATGCAACTGTATTTAACGCCGGTGCGGCCAGGGACGAGTTATTCAATTTGCGCCCATCAACCAATACCAACACATTGTTTGCACCCGACAAACCGCGCATAGACGCAGTGACATTGCGTGCACCGCTGCCATCGGAATCGGTCAATTGAATGCCCGCGTGGGTGCGCAACACTTGCGATAACAATTTTGCACCGCTCAAACGAATTTCTTCCGCGCTAATAACATCGATCTGTGTTGCAACCGGCATCTGCGCTGTTTCACTGCGCGTTGCGCTCACATAAACGGTTTCGAGTGTTTCATCACTTGCGTTTTTTTCGGCAGCAAATGAGGGCGATGCGGTGATAGCAATAATTGCAGCACTAAGGCTGGAGAGTAAAAACGCGGCTGAACGGCCAGTGGATTTGCAGGTTGGCTTGTGGGTTGGCTTGTAGGTTGGCTTGTAGGTTGGCTTGTAGGTTGATTGGTTAGACATGAGATTCCTCAATCCAAATGGGATGAGGGAGGGAAAGCGGAAAAAGAGGTTCGGGCTGCCACCCAAAACACACACAGATTTCCACCGATGTTGCCCTCCGCGACATCGTGAACAAAAGGAGCATTGGCTCCGGGTTTGAGGCTGGTATCGGACTCATCCGCTGCACATGTAGCAGCTGTATTTACCGTTGCGGGGGCAGTGTCGGGATTGCATCGCGCAGATCTAACCACTTGCGATACGCACCGACTTCCCATTGACTCTGATCCTGGCCTGCACCCTGGTTAAAGAGTGAGCGCCCATCAGACACCTCGGGTGCGAAAGGTAAATGCAGGCGTCATGCAAGTCAATCAATTCATATCCGCGTTATTAAGCGTTGATCTCAAATATTGTTATAGTATAACATCACAGCCAATTTCAAACGCCGCTTATATTGAGCGGGACGCCATCCGTTTTACCGTTTATTGCTGGGAGAGAGTGCATGCCGGGTACAAAGAGAAATATGAAGAAGTCGTTATTGTGTCTGGCGATTGTGACAGCAAGCCATTCCGCGCTGGCCCAGGTTCAAGGTGTAGTGCGCGATGACCAGGGACAGCCAATCAACAATGCCAGCCTGGATGTAGTGGGCTCCAATCTGCAGATTCGCACTAATGAAAAGGGTGAATTTAATTTGCCGCCGCAAACCGGTGGCGAAGTCGAGCTGCATGTAAAAGCGCCTGACTTTATGCACAAAACCTTTCATTTAACGCAGGGCGATAAACCGGTCGAGCTGGTACTGAGCAGCACCACGATGGAAGTGGTGAATGTGGTTGGCCTTCCCTGGCACGCATCGAATATGGAATCGGCGCAGCCGGTGACGGTATTGGGCGGTGAACAACTGCGCGAGCGCCAGGCATCAACCCTGGGTGAAACCCTAAAAAATGAAGTGGGCGTGCATTCCAACTATTACGGACCCGTGTCCAGCAGCCCGATTATCCGCGGCCTGGAAGGCCCGCGCGTGCTTATTGCCCAGAATGGTTTGGACGCTGGCGATGCCTCGCGCGTTGGCCCCGACCACGCCGTATCGACTGAGGCTTCAACGGCACGACAAATCGAAATCCTGCGCGGCCCTGCCACTTTGTTTTACGGCAGTGGTGCCATCGGCGGTGTAGTCAATGTAGTCGATGACCGTGTACCGCAAGGCACCGATACCTATGGCGAATGGCGTGTAGAAGGCGACTCGGTTGCCGATGACAAACTGGTCTCCGCCAGCGGAAATACCGGCATTGGTAATCTGGGTTTGCATTTGGATGGCTTCTGGCGCGATGCCGATGATTACAAGATCCCCGGCCCCGCCGAAGTCGAATCCCACGATGAGCATTTGGAGGAAGGCCACGCCGGGCACGATAACGACCGCCTTGCGAATTCAGCCACAGAAGCCAAAGGATTTAACCTCGGCACCAGCGCTATTTTGGATAACGGATTTGTGGGACTTTCCTATGGTCACCTCGATCGCCAATACGGCATTCCCGGGCACAGTCACGGCGACGAAGAAACGGATGTCTACGCCGACTTGAAACAAGACCGCGTGCAACTGCTGAGTGAGCTTTCGCTCGAGGATGAATGGTTCAGCGCAATCAACACGCGTTTTGGTTTTACTGATTACGAGCACAGCGAAATCGAAAACGGCGTGGTAGGCACCACATTTAGCAATGAGAGCCAGGAAGCCCGCATCGATTTATTCCACCACCCCATCGCCGATTGGCGCGGGGCTTTAAGCTTGCATTACAAACATGCCGATTTTTCCGCGTTGGGTGAAGAAGCATTTACGCCCCCAAGCAGCTCCAGCACTATCGCGCTCGCGTTAATGGAGGAGCGCCACTTCGGTGATGTGCTCGTGCAATTAGGCGCGCGTATCGAACAGGTCAATACGTCGGCCGACAATATGCAAGTCGACTTGAACGATCATCACCATGCTGAAGGTGAGCATGAAGGCGAATTCCTGAATGTCTATTCCGTCGATCAAGAGTCCACGCCCTTTAGCGCCTCCGCCGGATTGGTGTGGGATTTCACCCCGGGTTACAACATCGCTCTTTCTTACACCCATGCGGAACGCGCGCCATCTGCAGCAGAATTGTTTTCATTCGGCCCGCATATCGGCTCGGGCTTGTATGAAATTGGCGCATTGCTACAAGTCGTTGAAGACGACGCGGGCGAATATCATTTTGATTTGGCGCGCACCGATGTCGAATTGGAAACGTCAAACAATATCGATTTGTCACTGCGCAAATTTGAAGGCGATGTAGGCTTCATCCTCAATGCGTTCTACAACCAAATCGACAATTATTACTACCTCGCCGATACCGGCCTGACTCTCGAAACAGCTCATGATCACGCTGGCGAAGACGGCGAACACGATCATGAACACAGCAGCGAATTACCGGTATTCATTTACCGCGCACAAGACGCAAACCTCTACGGTTTTGAAGGCGAAGTTGTGTGGCAAGTCAGCACTCCGTTCAAACTTAGCCTCACGAGCGATTACATCCGCGCACAACTGGATGAAGGCGGCGATTTGCCGCGCATTCCGCCGCTGCGAGTGGGAGCACGTGGTGAATATGAAATTGGAAACTGGCGCGCCGAATTAAGTGGCCAGCATTATTTTGAACAGGATAAAACCGCCGCATTTGAAACCAGCACTCCCGGTTACACCCTTATCGACGCGCAAGTGAGTTATCGCTTCAGCGATAACCTGCAGCTTTACCTCAAAGGTCACAACCTCACCGACGAATATGCCCGTGTGCACGCATCTTTCCTGAAAGACAAAGCACCACTGCCCGCCCGCTCATTTGCGGTCGGCATTAGCGGCAATTTCTAACCATTCTGAAAAATCGCACCGAATTAAAAATAGTATTTGAAAGGTAATCAAACAATGAAAAATGCAATCTTATCGAGCCTGACACTGGTACTTGTCTCTTCACTGCTGGGCGGCTGTGGCGGCAGTGACACAACCATCGTTGAACGCGAGCCGGTTCCTATCGAAGATGACCATGATCACGATCATGACCACGATGAAGAAGAAGCCAGTTTGGGGCGCTTGTTAATTTCGACCAAAGACCAGGCCAAAGTCAGCGTTGTTGATATCAACGAGAAAACCGTCATACACGAAGTGGCGGTCAGCGAAGCACCCAGTGCAATTTACGCAAGCCCAAGTAATCGCTATGGATTTATCGTACAGCGCACCGCTGACCGTGTTGATGTGGTTGATGGCGGCTTGTGGCAAGAAGACCATGCCGATCATATGCACGACTACAAGCAAGCACCAAAACAAATGGCGTTTAGCACCAACAAAACACGCCCGACCCATTTCACCGGTACCGATAAGCAAACCGCAATTTTCTTTGATGGCAATGGCGAAACTGCATCACCGGCGAGCGTAGGTGTATTTACCGAAACGGATATCGCCAACAACACGGCGGGAACTATCCTGGAATACACCACGCATATGCATGGCGCAGCGCAAGCGCGCGGCGACTATCTGCTTTCTACGCTGCGCGATGCTACTACCACCAGCACTCTGCCTGATCGCGTTGCGGTTTATCACGCGCACAATGGTTATTTTTCCGATGAAACAATTCTGGATAAAACCTGCCCCGGTTTGCATGGCAGTGCGCAAAATAAAAACCACATCAGCTTTGGTTGCACCGATGGTGTGCTCGTCATCACCCAATCCGGTACCACATTTACCGCCAACAAAATTGCGAACCCTGCAAGCTTTACCGGCACAACTCGCATAGGCACAGTGTTGGGCGATGACTCTGTAAATGAATTTGTCGGTATAGCGGCAGGCCAATTTTTTGCAATTAATACCAGCGCGAACAGCATAACGCCGATCAATTGGATTGATGCCAGTGCCGCCACGGCTCCCACTGCTAACAGCTATGGTTTTGCCGACGACGGCGAGTTGTTTGTCATTCTGGATAACCAGGGCGGCATCACCATTTTGAATAGCGATGATTGGAACGTGAAAGCGCGAGTAAAGGCGATTACCAGCAATCTGGGCGCACTACCAACCGGCAGCAAATTTGAATTGGGCTTAACGCCCGGCCATATGGCCTATGTGAGCGATCCTATCGCCAACCAAATTAAACAAATTGATTTGGATAAAGCTGTGGTTAGCGACACTATCCAATTAGGTTTTATTCCAAACAAATTCACTTGGTTAGGCATTGCCGAACCAGCAACGGGTGAGCATGCCCATTAACGTTTAATAATCATCGGCGGCGGAAATAGAACCGGGCAAGGGCTGAAGTTCGAAAACCCGCCGCTTATGTGTCTTTAACACTTCAGTACCCCAGCGATAACGTGGAATGCTGTTAAATAACTCATCAAAGCTACCATCACGCTGTGCCATCTCCAAACCGGTTTTTAATCTCTTCGCCAGCGCCGTATTATTTTTGTTAACAAAAAAATACACCGGGTTTTGGTAGCGGAGCATTAGCTCTTGCTCGATTTGCAATTCGAATTCCGGATAAAAATTGACTTCCGAATAAATTTGGTAAAGCCCACGGGAAAAATAGTCAAAGCGTTTAGCCGCAAGCATTTTAAATAACTTGCCGTATCCCACCGCCTCAACCAATGGCAGGTTGTTATATTTCATAATCCTTGCATCAATCCATTGCGAACTCATCCCACCTTTTAACTCGCGCAAGTCGTCCAGCGAATGAATAGCAGAAAATCGCTCCTGATCGTTTTTGCGAATCAGGAATAGTCGATAGTTATTCAGATCTTTTAATAGGGATATTTTTACCGGCAGCATCTGCCGCTCGAACTCTGCACTGGTAGGCGACCAAAGCACGTCGACCGAACCTTGCATTAAACTGCTGCGCAATCGCTTATCTTCCAGTCGATAAGGTAACTGCTCTACCTGCGCAGCGCCGGGAGAGGCGCTCGTCTTGCTCAAAGCCAGCTTCAATACCCGATAAAAATAATAATCTTCATTATTAATATCCGCGATGTTGGATTGCCGAATTAAAACAGTGTCGGCAGTGGCCTCACTCGCCCATGCAACCGTTGCGCTGCAACAACACAAGAGAACGACCAATCCAGTTCGCCACAGGCGCCGGGCAACAGCCATCGACATACTCTATACCGTCATTATTAAAGTTTGGATTCAGTATAGAAGCCAAATCGTGGAATCACCAAAATAGCGCACAGAGATTCCACTCTCTTTACCCGACCCACCTCCCAATTAGAAAAGCTTGGCGCAAATATCAACATTATTAACTCATGGATATCATGCGCCACATTGAGTTCGAACGGCCCGCAACAAAATTCATTTTGTTTTTTTAAACGCTATATTTAAGTTTCAATTTTAATGGCTATAATCCCAGACATCATCAGACAAAAATGGAATTGATTTATGTGCTTTTCGCTACCGAAAGTATCCCGTTTTGCCCTTATGCTCGGTCTTTTGATCGCCCTTCCTTTTACGCTTTCCAGTTGTACCTCTATCAAGTATCACGAAATCCAACCGGCCGCCGCTGAACTTAAATCCTTAACCTACTATCGCTGGGCCACGCCGGCAGTACCCAGTAAGTCAGGTAAACGAGCGGTCGAATTTGACACTCACTTCAGAACCGCAATCGACGCCGACTTGGCCAAAAAAGGTTATGTCAAAGATGCAAATAAGGCTGAAATATTAGTGGATTACCGTATCTCGGTGCTCACCCGCCCAGGCATGGAAGACACTTATTACTCGCCCCACTGGACGAGCGATAACCGCGGCACTTTTGAATTTACCGGCTGGGAAAATCCGCAAGGTACCGGCGATATGCTCAAGCATGGAATTGTCACTTTGAGTATGCGCTCCGCCAAAAACAGCGATCTGTTGTGGGAAGGCGGGGTGAGTAAATTACTGCGCTCGGATGAGAGTGAAATCAATATGACTGAAGCCTCAAAAATCGCAGCCTCTTCTCTGGCCAAAAAAGTTCCAACACATTAAGCAACAACCACAGAACAGCAACACGAGTATTGTCCAGTAAGTTTATGATCGTTCAATCGAGGCCGCGTGTTGCATGCATAAAGCCTCGATAAAAATTGGTTTCAGGTTCACAGGCTTCTATTTAGTTACACGGGAAGGTAAAAGATGAAACGCTTGAATGCTGTAACGCTCACCTCTATCTCACAATTTTTTTTGATACTTATGGCCGCCCTGGCCCCTACATCTGCGTGGGCAATGCCCGAGGGATTGGCTGAAAGTGTGGCCGATGTGCTTGTGTGGGTTGTTATTTTGATCGTCCCTGCAGGGGCAATTTACCTGTTTTGGAAAATCCATATCCTCCCTGAAATTATCGCCGAAAAAAAACACCATCCGCAAAAAAATGCCATCCAGGTATTGTGCCTTTTGTCCCTGGTATTTGGCGGGCTGCTCTGGCCAATTGCCTGGTTGTGGGCCTACACAAAGCCAGTGAAATATAAGATGGCCTACGGTACCGACAAACACGACGATTTTTTTCTCAAGCCCGATGGCGAACACAGTGACAAGCCGATGGATCTGGCAGTAGTGGATGACGAGTTGCTGTTACTCAAAGAAAAAATGGATGGGCTCTCTAAAAAACGCGAGCTGATTCTTTCCAAGCAACAGGAAAATAACAAAGTGATAGGTGCTGAAAATGCTTGAGATAATTTTAGGTGGTTATGCATTTTTGGTTTGGCTGCTGTGCATTAAATTAAAAGTCATTCCCTGGAATATCAAAACCCAGGTAGGCGCAGCCACCGGCGGCCTCGTTCTGGGCGCCGCCATTATTCTCACTATCAATGTGGTCACGCCTTCATCTAATGATGTGCGTGCAATTAACTTTGTTGCAGAAATTATCCCAAGGGTAAGAGGCACAGTTACCAAAGTGGTGGTTGAGGGTAATCAGCTGGTAAAAAAAGGCGATATTCTCCTGGAAATAGATCCAACGCCCTACGCGTTGAAAGTCAAACAACTTGAAGCTCAGGTTGCCGATGTAACGTCAACCTCAAAAACGCTCTGGCAAGATTTGGATAGCGCCAAAAGCGCGACCCGATCAGCCCAAGCCCAATTGGATTTAATGCAAAAACGCCTGGCCCAATCACAGGAACTTTCCAAAGCGGGTGCGGGTAATCAATTTGACGTTGAAAGTTTTGCAACTGAAGTGAAAAAAGCCGAAGCCGCTGTTGCCAATGCAAAAACGACTGAAGCTAAAGTCATGACAAAATTAGAGTCGGTGGTTGGGCCTGATATAGCAACCGTTGCACAAATCAAAGCCCAGCTTGAACTGGCGCAATACGATTTGGAATCAACAGTCATCCGTGCACCTTCTGATGGCTACGCCATAAACGTGATGGTGCGCCCAGGCAATTATCTGGTGCCCATGCCTTTGCGGCCCGCGCTGAGCTTTGTTGAGCATGAGCAAAGGCTCATCGCTTTTTTTGACCAAAATGAGTTGCGTTTTATCCAGCCGGGAGACAAGGCGGAAATTGCGCTGAAAGCCTTACCCGGACAATTGGTTCGCGCCAAAGTGGAATCCATTATTTGGGCCAACTCGCAAGGCCAATATTTGCAAAGTGGTATGGTCCCTATGGCGCCTTTCGAACACAGTGCCACCCCCGCCCAAAAATATGCGGTACGTTTAGTACAGAGTGTGGATGAGGATCATCCCGCATTGGTTATTCCGATGGGCGCACGCGGTGGTGCAGCGGTGTACACCGAGAAACTGGAACCCTTGCATATATTGCGGATGGTCATGATAAGGGCGCAATCGATCCTGAATTACCTTGTGCTGAAATTACACTAAGGAAATACCACTATGTTTCCGACTTTGTATTTTCCTAAGAAAACCGGCCTCGCGGTGGCGATCAGTATCGCCCTCGCTGGCTGTGCTGTAACTGATGCGCCCGATCAAGCCGAATTAAACCAGCAAGCCTTAACCAATGTGACCCAACCGGCCAACTGGCATTTTGCAAAAACCGCCGGCGATTTTGATGCGGAAACACTGGGATTTAATTTGCCACCTGAATTGCTCGCGTTAATTAAAGAAGCGCAGCAACACAACCCGGATCTACGCATTACTGCGACGCGTGTGGCGCAAGCTCAAGCGGCCTTGACAGCGGCCGGTGCATCCTTGCTTCCATCGGTAGGTATAGGTGCACATGCGGGAACCTCCCCGCTTCCTACCTCGTCAATTAGCATTGATGGACTCGCATTGCTTGCAACATGGGAACTTGACCTGTGGGGCAAAACGCGTAGCGGCAAAGCTGCTGCACAAGCCAATAGCCTTGCCGCAGAACTCGATGCCTTATATGCACGTCAGTCACTGGCGGCTGCAGTAGTAAAAGCCTGGTTGGCTGCCGTTGAAGCCCAACGCCAGATTGCGCTCAGCCGCAGCTTGTTGAATCTCGCCGAGCAGCAATTGTCATTGATGCAACTCGGAAGAAAAGTGGGGCGCAATTCCGAACAGGACATAGTGGTGAACCAACTTGCGGTAAAAAATTATCGCAACCAAATAATACAAAGCGAGCAAGCAGCTAATTCAGCGCAGCGCGCATTGGAGTTATTGTTGGGTCGCTACCCCGCCGCCGAAATCAATGTGGCAGGTAATTTGCCAACACTGAACTCACCTATTCCTGCGGGATTACCATCCGATCTGGTAGAGCGTCGACCCGATGTACGCGCAGCCGAAAACCGCTTTCGCGCCGCATTTTATCGAGTTGAAGTGGCAAAAAAAGCAAAGCTGCCATCAATCTCCCTCACCGGTGGTGTGGCAGTAGTGGATAACGACCTGCTGGAGTTACAGGACTCGCTTGAAAATCCTATTTGGGGCCTGACCGGAAGTCTCCTCGCGCCTATTTTCACTAACGGCGCACTGGATGCCGACATTGAAATCAAAACCCAACAGCAACAGGAAAGCACCCTGCTCTACGCCAAAACAATGCTAAACGCATTGGATGAAGTAGAGGGCGGCCTTTATAACGAACAAAAACTGTCGGACAGCTTCGCGCTTGTGCAAGCACAGGTTGCAGACCAGCAACGCATTGTGGATTTGGAACGAATTCAGGTGAAGGTCGGCAATAGCAATCAGTACCAGCTCTATCAGCAACAAATGAGCCTTGCGAGCAATCAAATGGCGCTACTGCGATTGCAGAACGAGCGGCTGATTCAGCGCGTGAATTTACATTTGGCCTTGGGTGGTGTGTATCCGATGTGACCCGTTCTGTTGAGCTCCATCGCTGTCCAAATTCACCTGACCTGCGATAGCGGCTGTGGATACGAAGCACCTTCTCTGATCAAGTCATAGCCTGATTAAGTCATAGCCCGATTAAGTCATAACCTAATCCAAGCCATAACCTGATCTAAGCTAAAGTTTCGATTACCACTGTGACGCCATCAAAGGAGCTCCATGATGTACGCATGCCGATTTATTCCGCTCGCTTTTTGTCTTGTGTTTTTGGGTTGCGATAAACAGCCACCTGCAAGCCCGCAACCCGTACAAGTTACCGTGCAAACACCCGAGCGGCACACCATGGATGTAGAGCGGGACTTTATCGGCGAGATGGCCGCCGTTGAGCAAGCAGAGATCCGCTCCAAAGTGAATGGCAGAGTACTCTCAGTAGAGTTTGAAGAGGGAACTTTGGTGAAACAGGGGCAGCCCTTGTTCCGCATTGATGCCGACAGCCTGTTAGCTACCCTCAACGAAGCCAACGCCAGCGTCGCCAAAGCCGAGGCCGATCTCACCAAGATCCTGGCCGATGAGAAGCGCTATACGATTCTGGTCGAGAAAGGCACCATTTCCCGCCAGTCCTACGAAGAAGTCATCAATAAAGTGGCGCAAGCCAAAGCAAACCTGGAAGCGGCCAAAGCCGAACAAGGGCAAGCTCAAGTCATGATGCAGGAGTCCGCTATTGTCTCGCCCTACAATGGCCGCATTGGCCGTGCACAGGTCAAGATTGGCGAACTGGTGAGTGCCAACCAAACGTTGCTGGCAACTGTGTCGACAACCGAGAGTATCCGCGTCGATTTTGCCTTGAGTGAACGCGACTATCTGGAGCTGGTGCGCCCGATACTCGAATCCGGTCAGCGGCACCCGCTCCGCCCCGTCAAACTCTTGCTCACCGATGGCAGCCTCTATCCTGAAACCGGCTTAATCACCTTCGCCGATCGCGCCATTTCCGCCGATACTGGTACCTTTGCAGTAGCCGCCACCTTTGCTAATCCCCATGAAGTATTGCGCCCCGGGATGTTTGGACGCGTCCGGGTGGTGGTTGCACACCTGAACGATGCCCTCTTCCTGCCGACTCGTGCAATCCAGGAGGTACTGGACAGAAATTTTGTCAGCGTGGTGGATGATTCCGGTAAAGTGACACGCAAGGAAGTCAAACTCGGGTCACAGGCCAATGGCTTGGTACAGGTCATTTCAGGGCTTGAGGAGAATGAACAGGTCATTGTCGAGGGCTATCACAAAGCCCGTCCCGGAGCCCAGGTCAAGGCTATATCACTGGATACAGTAACTCCCCATGAACCCTCAGGTGACGCAGCCAATGTCTCCCCCAACACCTCCTCCAGCACACCAGAGGAGAAGTGATCATGGCGCATTTTTTTATCGATCGCCCGGTCTTTGCGATAGTCCTGTCGCTGTTTATCTCCCTTTGCGGCGCCCTGGCCATCAAGGTTTTGCCAATTGCCCAGTATCCGCAAATTACATTGCCCACCATTAACGTCAGCACCCAATACATAGGGGCCAACGCGGAAGTCGTACTGGAAAGCGTGGCGCAAGTCATCGAGAACAAGGTCAACGGTGTGGAAGGCATGCTGTATATGGATTCCCAATCCAATGGCAGTGGGCTCTATTCTCTCAATGTCACCTTTGGGCTTGAACGCAACGCTGATATGGCCGCGGTACTGACCCAGAACCGCACTGCCACGGCAAGCCCGAGCCTGCCCAGCGAGGTGAACCAAAGCGGGGTAACCATCACCAAGCAGACTCCCGATGTACTGATTTACTACGCGCTTTACTCGCCCAACGGCACTTATGACCAGCTGTTTTTGAAGAACTACGGCAGCATCTACATCACTGACATTCTCAAGCGCATCCCGGGGGTCGGAAATGTCAACGAATATGGCTCAGACTTTGGAATGCGGATTTGGCTCAATCCACCACAGATGAGCTTGCATGGCATCACGGCCAATGACATCAAGCAAGCGCTGAACGAACAGAATATTCAAGTCCCCGCTGGCACTTTTGGTCAATACCCGGCGCCGACAACACAAAGTTCCCAGTATTCCGTCTTGGTGCAAGGGC
The DNA here is from genome assembly GCA_035481425.1 of Cellvibrio sp. Classification (GTDB taxonomy): domain Bacteria; phylum Pseudomonadota; class Gammaproteobacteria; order Pseudomonadales; family Cellvibrionaceae; genus Cellvibrio. The sequence goes on from DATIGS010000278.1 coordinate 19,090, forward strand.
GGTTGGTAGAGCCGGAACAGTTTTGCAAAATTGTGCTGAAAAGCGATGGTAAGGGCGGATTTGTACGCCTGGAGGATGTCGCCCGCTGCGAAATGAGCGCGAAGGATTTCCTCTATTTCGGATCCTTTAAAGGCAAACCTGCCGCGATTTACTCCATCAACCTCACTCCTGATGCAAATGCGCTGGATGTGGCCAACAAAATCCATCGCGAGATCGATCGTGTACGAGCCGAATTCCCACCAGACCTGGAATTGGATGTAGTCACCGACAACACCATCTTTGTTACCGAATCCATGCGCGAGGTGCTTAAAACACTGGCGGAAGCCATGTTGTTGGTGCTGATTGTGGTCACGCTGTTCTTGCAAAGCTGGCGCGCCACACTGATCCCCATGCTCGCCGTTCCTGTCAGCCTGATCGGCACCCTGGCAGTATTTGTCGCCCTGGGTTTTTCCATCAACACCCTCACACTATTTGCGCTGGTATTGGCCATTGGCATAGTGGTGGACGATGCAATTGTGGTGGTGGAAGCCGTTGAACATCACATGCAGCACAACAAGATGAGCGCACGCGATGCCACCGTCCAGGCCATGAAAGAAGTGACCGGACCGGTGATCGCCATCGCCTTGGTGCTCTGTGCCGTATTTGTGCCAGTGGCGCTGCTCGGGGGTATTTCCGGGGTGATGTTTCGCCAGTTCGGCCTTACAGTGGCGGTGTCGGTACTGCTCTCGGCACTGGTGGCGCTCAGCCTTACCCCGGCGCTTTGCACCCTGCTGTTGCGCCATAAAGATCCCAACCAGCAGAGCGGACTGGTGCAGCGCTTTTTTAATGGTTTTAACCGCCAGTTTGAAGCCATCACCAAGCGCTATGGCCGCGCGGTATCCATGTGCATCCGCCGCAGCTTGCTGATGATCTGTACCTTGATCGCCCTGGTGATCGCTATTGGTGGGCTGTTCAAACATGTGCCGACCACCTTTGTGCCCGATGAAGATTTGGGATACTTCCTGGCGGCAGTATCCCTGCCAGAGGCGGCCACCCTGGCGCGCACCCAGGAGACCATGCAGCGCGTGGAGGCAATGGCGCTCCAGATTCCCGGCGTGGAAAAAACCATTGGTATCTCGGGTGTCAACTTACTGGTAGGTGCGCCGCAATCCAATGGTGGACTGTTGGTGGTGCGGCTAAAAGAGTGGTCAGAGCGAACTACGCCGGAAACATCGCTGAACAGCATCATGGGCCGCTTCTACTACCAGGTACAGTCGATACCCGAAGCACAGGTAATGCCCTTTAACCCTCCGCCAATTCCTGGCTTGTCCTCGACCGGTGGTTTCACCATGATGATTCAGGACAAGGCCGGCAGAGGCATCAAGGCCTTGCAGGAAGTCGCGGATAACTTTGTCAAAACAGCGCAGGCACGCCCTGAATTAGGCTCCGTGTTCTCCAAACTGCAAACCATCACCCCGGCCATTCGTATTGAAGTCGACCGCGAAAAAGCCAAGAAACTGGGCGTTCCCCTGTCGGAGGTTTTCTCTACCCTGCAAACCATGCTCGGCGGCCTACAGGTGAATGATTTCTCCCGCTTTAGCCGCACCTACAAAGTCACCATGCAAGCCGAAAGCGAGTTTCGCAGCAATATAGATGCGCTGGGGCTGCTCTTTGTACGCAGTGACCAGGGCAAGATGGTGCCCTTATCCACCCTGGTCAGCGTCGAAAAAACCGCAGCGCCCACTATCCTCAAGCGCTTCAATGGCTATAACGCCGCAGAGATTGGCGGCAAACCGGCCGATGGCTACGCCTCGGGTGAGGCCCTCGCAGCTCTGGCAGAAGTAGCGGCAGAAACCTTGCCCGAAGGTTATGGCTATGAGTGGTCAGGGCTATCGCGCCAGGAGCAAGAAACCGCAGGCCAGACTGGCCCCATACTGGCATTGGCGCTGGTGGTGGTATTCCTCTTTCTCGCCGCACTCTATGAAAGTTGGGCGGTGCCTTTTGCCGTACTGTTTTCACTGCCGTTCGGGATATTCGGGGCAATGTTTGCGCTCTGGAGCACCGGGCAAGCCGGCTCCGTTTACACCCAGATAGGTTTAATTTTGGTTATTGGCCTCGCCGCCAAAAATGCCATCCTCATTGTTGAATTTGCCAAGATGAAATACGAGCAGGGTAAATCCCTGCGCGATGCCGCACTCGAGGCCGCCGAATTGCGCCTGCGCCCCATCCTGATGACATCATTCGCTTTTATCCTGGGGGTAGTACCACTGGTGTTGGCCTCCGGTGCCGGCGCTGGTTCGCGTGTCACACTCGGACTATCGGTATTTGGGGGAATGCTGGCAGCAACCCTGCTGGCTATTTTTATGGTGCCGGTACTCTATTACCTGGTGCAGGGAACCGTTGAAAAAATCAGTGGCAAACCGCGAGTTACCAATCCGATTGGTGAGCACTAAATAATTGGTGAGCACTAAATAAAAGCAATCTGCATAACCATAAGCCCACAAGTTTGATAAAAGCGGTGGGCTTTCGCTGGTAAAAAGCACACGATAAAAATAATGGATTATGAATATGCTAATGCGCATATAGAATTATTTATTGTGTTGAATCCTGCTCCTGCAAACTAGACTTGGAACATATCTTATTTTGAACAGGGACCAGAACGATGCAGCCGCTCAAACACAACGCCGATAAAAAAATCGACCCCGCCGAGCCGACGAAATCCGCTTCCGCTCTCGCCAGCGATGAAGCGGAAGCAATCGCAGAACACTTTTCCCATTATCTAAAGCCACAACTTGCACAGACTGAATTACTCAAACAACAGGTATATCAATTACGGCATCAGGTTTATTGCGAAGAATTGCATTATGAAGAAGTCAATCCTGATCATATTGAACAAGATGAATTTGATAATCGTGCTGTCCATTGCCTGATTCGCCACTTGAGTTCAAACACCCTGGCCGGCACCTTGCGCTTGATCGTAACGCACAACGACAATGAACTCTTGCCAATGGAGAAATTTTGTCCGCATGCAATTACCGATGAAACACTGAAACCCCGCAATTTTTTGCCACACCAGATATGTGAATTATCTCGCCTTGCTGTACCACTTGCGTTCCGCAAACGGCAAGCGGACCAATTCAGCGGGGGCGCCACGGGTGCAATTAACGAGCAGGTTTTCTCCACACAGGAATTGCGGTTCTTCCCTTACATTGCCATCAGTTTATATATGTCGGCTATTGCCATGTGTTACAAAACCCGTCGCGTGCATATTTTTGTAATGATGGAGCCGCGCCTTGCACGCAGTTTAAATTTTGTCGGGATTCGCTTTACCCAAATTGGCCCACCGGTCGAGTATCACGGTAAACGTGCAGCATTTTACATAGATGCACGGGCGGTGCGGAAAACCCTGAGTCCGGGATATCGCAAACTACTCGCGCTCACTGAAAGAGAATTGTTTAATAGTTTTTAATAAATAGCCCAAGGAGCTCAATATGCAAAACACATTGAAATGGTTGACCGCTGTTGCATTTATCGCATTCACTTGCAGTTCAACTGCGCAAACACCTGTCACCGGAAAATCACTCGCGACATCACTCGGTGTTGTCGTCTTTCCCGCTAAAAATCAAACCGCCGAAAAACAAAGCCAGGATGAACAGGAATGCTTTAATTGGTCGAAAACACAAACCGGTTTTGACCCAAAAAATCCCTCGGCCACTGTACAAGCTACGCCACCGGCAGAACCTGAAGGTGGACAACGGCTACGCGGCGCAGCACGTGGCGCGGCAGCGGGTGCGGTGATTGGTGAAATAGCCGATGACGATGCAAGCAAGGGAGCAGGAATAGGTGCAGCTGCCGGAGTGTTGAAAGGTGGAGCAGAAAAACGCCGGCAACGGAAAGAGGCGGAGCAACATGCCGAGCAACAACACCAAGCCGCCATTCAGGAACAAGCTTCACTATTTAATAAGGGGTTTGGCGCCTGCCTTGAGTCCAAAGGTTATACCGTTAAATAATTATCCGCGGCAGCAACCGCACAAGGTTGCTGCCATGTAAGCAGGCTGGCGGTTTCACCCTACTACATCCGCAAATTTTTTCGCCAAATCGTTTGAGCGAAAATGCTCCACAATAAAATCCACAAATACTCGCGTTTTTGCAGGCAACAATTTTGAACTGGAAAAATAAATCGCCAGCGGACCTGTATCGCCATACCACTGGGGCAACAACCGAATAAGGCTGCCATTTTCCAAATAGGGCAATACATGTGGCAAGGGCACTAACGCCACTCCCAAATGCAACAGCGCCGCATTACACATAGCTTCAGGATCGTTCAGAATCACTCGCGCTTTAGGTTCGATAACTTCCTGTTCGTCATTTTTGTTGCGCAATTGCCACGGCTGAATGCGCCCGGTATTTGACGAGCGCCGCACAATGGCATCCCAACTCGATACATCGGCGAGCACTTTTGGCATCTTTTTATTAGAAAGGAATATTGGTGATGCAACCAGCACCATATAAGGCCGTGCCAATTCGCGCGCAACAACACCGGGTGAGAAATCGATTCCGCCACCAATCGCTACATCAATACCCTCGTCGATTAAGTCCACCTGACGATTCTCAAATCGCCAATCCGGTTGGATATCGGGATACTTCGCCATAAATTCGGCCAAGAGCGGCAAGATATATTGCCGCCCGAACGCAAATGCGAGGCTCACTTTTAACCGGCCAGAGGGTTGCCCGCGGTTGCGGCTCGCATTAGCCAGCGCAGCCTGTACCGCATCAAGGCCGCCACTCACCTCCAGCAGAAATGCTTCGCCTGATTCGGTGAGCGTCAACCGGCGGGTGCTGCGCTGAAACAAACGCACACCTAACTTTTTCTCCAGCGTCGCGACATTTTTGCTTACCGCCGCCGGTGTAAGACCAAGCAAGCGCGCGGCAGCAGAGAAGCTATTGGTCTCCGCGCTGCGGACAAAAGACTCAATACTGGCAAGGGTTTCCATTTATGAACTCTTTTATTTTCAACTGTTAGTTGAAAAAGATTGTACTTACTACCGGCTACTTGTAAAGAAACAGAAACAGCACACTGGTTCCGTGATACAGATTTTTCTTAACTACTTTAACGGAGCAAACATCATGAGCATTCAAGTGAACACCACTCAAGGCAACTCATCATTAGCAGGCAAAGTCGCGCTCGTCACTGGCGGGTCACGCGGGATAGGTGCGGCTATCGCCAAACGGTTCGCCGCTCTCGGCGCCGCCGTCGCGATTACTTACACGAGCAATAGCGGCAGTGCAGAAGAAGTGGTCAGCGATATCCGTGCGGCTGGCGGCAAAGCAATAGCCATTCAAGCTAACAGCGCTAAAACAGATGAGATCAAACAGGCGGTGGCCGAAACCGCCACACAATTGGGAGGGCTGAATATTCTGGTAAACAATGC
>DATIGS010000279.1:0-3968 GCA_035481425.1 Cellvibrio sp.
ATGGCGCTGGTTATGGTCGTCTGATTCGCCAAGGAATGACGCGGATTAAACAGATAATTATAACTGTGGGGTACTATGGCACTGGGTACGCGCAAGAATAATGAGCTGCTGCTCGTCAACCATTCGTCGCCTATGGCTCGGGTAAGATCAAGATCATGTTGCCAAGCATCTAATAAAGCGTTTTTGTGCAAGTAGGACAAACCTTTGCGCTGGTTGTAGTCCACTTCCAATAGTTGATAGTTCGCCGGTATCTCACTGAGATCCAACTCAAAATGCACTAATATTTCCAGCATGGCCAATGCGGGGCTTTCAGACAAATAAACGATAGGAATGCCGCGATTATGCCAGCGGCCAGCGGCTTTCAAACCGCCTTTTCCCTGAAGATCGGCGTAGTTGCTGATTCTCCATAACTTCATTCTATAAAGTTCCCTTACCAGCGCCGACCAGAACTAATCGCGATCATTTAGAAATAGCCTTCATCTAATTGGATAAGGGTTTCTTCTACCAAACTCGCCCCCGGTTCCGTTTTTATCAATTCCAATGCTGACAGTCCATCAAATATAGCGCGTGGCTTACTGAGCCAAGCCATAGCTTTTTCTGCCCCTAATACCTCTTGTGCCAAGGCTGATATTTTTGCTGCGCGCAACCAGCGCTCGGTTTCATCAGTAGTCAGTTTTTGGCCCTTTTCGCGGCGATGGGTGAGGGTGCGCGTGGGAATGATCCAGTCCAGGTCGCGCCGATTAAAACCCTGATCAACCAATAAATCCACCGCCGAGGTGACAATTCCCTCGCGGCTAACACGCACAATATCCAAGGGCGTTTTAAGGCCCATGTGAAGGATTGAACCCACCCTCGCCATCACGCGGGCAGATACACCTGTATTGGTCTTTTCAGGAATAAACTCACTATGCTGCATAACATTTAACCAAAATCGGCAATTTGCCCAAGTATATATGGCAAATTGCCGATTCGCTAGCCATCAACCAACTTATTCCACCGTCACCGATTTCGCCAAATTTCTTGGTTGATCCACATCGGTTCCTTTAATAATTGCCACGTAGTAACTCAACAATTGCAGCGGCAATGTGTAGAGGATTGGCGCTAACCAAGGGTGGATGTGCGGGACGTTGATTACGCGCATGGTTTCGTCCGATTCGAATTTTGCATCTTCATCGGCGAATACATAGAGGATGCCGCCGCGCGCGCGCACTTCTTCGACGTTGGATTTTAATTTTTCCAGCAGGTCGTTATTCGGCGCGACTACGATGATGGGCATATGCGCGTCGATCAGTGCGAGTGGGCCGTGTTTTAATTCGCCTGCTGCATAGGCTTCCGCGTGGATGTAAGAAATTTCTTTTAATTTCAGCGCGCCTTCCATCGCGATTGGATATTGGTCGCCGCGACCGAGGAAGAGTGAATGATGCTTATCGGCAAACTCTTCAGCGAGGGCTTCAATTTTTGGTGCAAGTGCGAGTGAATCTTCCAATTTTGCGGGCAGGTTTTTCAACGCACTGACCATGTCTTGTTGCTGCTCGGCTGTGAGACCGTTGTATTTGCCTACGGCCAATACCAACATCGCCAAACCGACCAATTGCGTGGTAAAGGCTTTGGTTGAAGCAACACCAATTTCTGCACCGGCGCGTGTCATAAACGCGAGGTCTGATTCGCGTACCAGTGATGAGCCTGCGACATTGCAAATCGTCAAGCTGCCGAGATAACCCAATTCTTTTGCGAGACGCAATGCGGCGAGGGTATCGGCAGTTTCACCTGACTGGCTAATGGTGACGACCATGCTGTTGGGTTGCACAAAGGATTTGCGGTAGCGGAATTCGCTGGCGATTTCCACGTTACAGGAAATACCGCCGAGCGATTCCAGCCAATAGCGTGCAACCATAGCTGAGTGATAGCTGGTGCCGCAGGCGACGATCTGGATGTGTTTTACTTTTTTAAATAATTCGGCGGCGCCATTGCCAAAGGTTTCATCCAATACAGATTCGCTGCTCAAACGGCCTTCGAGTGTATTCAACACGGCGTTAGGTTGTTCGTAAATTTCCTTCAACATAAAGTGACGGAATTTACCTTTGTCGCCTGCGTCATAACTGGCGGTGGATTCGTGAATCTGGCGCTCCACTTGATTGCCATCTTTATCAAAAATGGTGACGTGAAAACGCGTAATGCTGGCGACATCGCCTTCTTCCAAAAAGATAAAACGGCGCGTAACCGGTAAGAGTGCAAGCTGGTCAGAGGCAATAAAATTTTCGCCAATACCCAAACCAATCACTAATGGTGAACCCGAGCGGGCGACAACCAAATTCGATGGATCATTTTTATCCATCAATACAGTGCCGTACGCGCCGTGTAATTGTTTTACCGATTTTTGCACTGCAGCCAATAAACTCTGGGTATTTTTTAATTCTTTTTCGACCAGATGCGCGATCACTTCGGTGTCGGTATCGGAGGTAAACACATAACCTTCTTCTTGCAGCAAACTGCGCAGCGACGCGTGGTTTTCAATGATGCCGTTGTGCACGACGGCGATGTGTTCTTTGGAAATATGCGGATGCGCGTTGCGTTCGCTCGGCTCGCCGTGGGTGGCCCAGCGGGTATGCGCAATACCGGTGCCGCCGGGAATAGGTTCGGCGTGAACTGCATCGGATAATTCTTTTACTTTGCCCAGGCGGCGCACGCGCTGCAATTGGCCATTGCTTACCACGGCCACACCGGCTGAGTCATAACCGCGATATTCCAGGCGACGCAATCCTTCCACCAGAATATCCACCACATCGCGCTGCGCTACAGCGCCAACAATTCCACACATGATTAACTCCTTGAGCTTAAGTAGTAGTAAAAATTAAATCGTAAAAATATTTTTTTGTGGTCTTAAAAAGCGTTTAAAAATTTATGCCGATGCGCAAATGACTTGCACACCTTGTTGTTCGATTTTTTGTTTGTCTTGTTCATTGAGTCCATCGTCGGTCACCAATACTTTGATCGCCGACCAGGGCAATTCGAGGTTGTGGATTTTGCGTCCGATCTTGTCGGACTCCGCCATCACAATCACTTCGCGTGCAACTTCCGCCATCACCCGGCTGAGGCTGTAGAGTTCATTAAACGTGGTGGTGCCGCGCGCGAGGTCCAAACCATCCGCGCCGATAAAAAACTGGTCGAAGTTGTAGGAGCGCAAAATCTGCTCGGCGAGCTGGCCCTGGAAGCCTTCGGATTTCGGGTCCCAGGTGCCGCCGGTCATCAGAATCGTGGGTTCGTTTTCCAGTTCGCGCAGGGCGTTGGCGATGCTGAGGGAATTGGTCATCACCACCAACCCTTGCTTGTGGGATAACTCGGGCAAGAGCGCGGAGGTGGTGGAGCTGCCGCTATCGAGGATGATGCGGTTATGGTCGCGGATCAGTTGCGCGGCAGCTTTGGCGATGGCTTGCTTACGAAGTGAAACTTTTTCGACCGGATCGCTCATCAACTCTTGCGGGACGAGTACAGCGCCACCATAGCGACGCAGCAGCAAACCGTTGGATTCGAGCGCGGCCAAGTCCTTGCGAATCGTGACTTCCGAGGTGGAAAACTGCTCAGCCAGGGTCTCAACGCTGACTTCACCACTCTCATTGAGCAGATCGATAATCGCTCGGCGGCGCTGCTGGGTGTTGCGTTTGGTCATTTTTGCTTGCCAATAAGTTTCGATGTGAAACTTATTGTAGCTCTTCGAAACTTATAAGCAAGCCTTTTGCAGCTATTTAAGCGCCAGTTTGGCCTCGCCAGCCAACACTTTGGCCTTGGTATGACAGCTGCCCGTGCCTTGCCACTCCAGATGGGCGCCGACCAATAGCGAACGCGCGCCAGACACATCGCCATCTTTAGCGGTGTTGAGCTTCACATCACCCACTTTCGCACTTAGCTCTGCCGTGGCCAGCTGGCTTTCCTTGAGGTCAATATTAATTTGTCCGGCACTTACCTCCGCT
>DATIGS010000280.1:0-6337 GCA_035481425.1 Cellvibrio sp.
GCCGAGCGATTGGCCGGGGTTGGCCCCAACCGCACTTCGCTCAAACTGTTCCATGCACCGCACTCAGTGCACTGCCCTTGCCATTTTTTATAATCGGCACCGCACTCATTGCAGACAAAAGCACTTTTCGTTTTCGTAGACATTAACGTTTTTCGCTAGTCAGTTTTAAATAAGCACCCAAGCCCACTAACAAGGCAACGGCGGCAAATAACATAAACACCGCTGAATCCAAATGCGTGGCATCGCCGAGCAGGGATTTAAACATCAGCAATAAAGATTCAATCGACACCGCAATCACAATCGCCGACATAAACCGCGCAATGGTGCGACGCGTTGAACCTGTGTGGTGGATATCTTTATGCAGCAGCACTTCTTCTTCGAGAATCGTTTTACCCAAATCAAAAATCGCGAGCCCCAAAGTAACCAAAATCACCGATTGGAATGCCTGGGTTGCGGTGTTGGTATGCTCGTGAATCATGTCGTAGAGCGATACACCTGCGGAATAAAGTAGCAGCATGGATACAGCGACCAGCATTACGCCAATTACTCCGTAAATAACCTGAAACACTGGATGCACTATGCGGCGAACACTGTCGCCATTTAAAAAAGTAATCAGTTTTTCCAAATTAAAATTGATAACCAAATAGCGAGTGGCATTGTCAGGATCAGCAAAACGTTGCACCGCTGAAATCGCTAATTGATGGGTTGCGCTGGAAAGATAAGGCTGGGTCACGGTCGCTTTTGAAGGATTGTCACGCGCCAGAGTGTAATAAACACGATTGCTACGATCAGATCCAAAACCCGGCTCGCGCCGTTTAGGATCGGGTACGGTTGGTGATGCCGCTGACTCAGTGGTTTGCACGCCCTTGTCATCCAGGCAATAAAGCAATTCCACAAAGGGATAGGAGTTGTGCAAACGCTTAACAACTTCATTCAATTGTTCGTGCGAAGTTTCCAATTTATTGGGCGACAGCGAGGTCACAATCGATTCCAACAAGCGTTCGATTTGCGCTTGGTATTCGTCGTATTTTTTGAGCAGGTATAAATAATTACGTGGGGTCATGTTACGGACTCATCAACACAGCTAGGCTGCAAAACGGGCGGCAGTTTACCTTAATTTAGTAGCAGTTATTGAGCCATCGCAACGTAAAATCTGCCGCAAAAAATAAACCCCGGCGAACCGGGGTTTGGTTTTCATTCGTGCTTATTGATTGCTAAAGGCCCAATCAGTGTCCCAATCAATTTGCGGGCGTTTCAATATTGGCCGGTGCGGCTCCTCCTACTGCAACATTGCCATTGCCGAGGATAAACGTAACAACCTGGGTTTGCAGCTCTGCCGTTACTTGCGGTGCACCACCTTGCGGTTGCAATAATGATCCATGACCACCCGCAGTATGCTTGACATAACCACGCCCCAATTGCACAGAACCGAGCCCCAGTTGGGTGGCTCCTAGCAGGGACGCCATCGCCTGGGTTCCCATTAAAGGCGCAACCGCCGCACCATTTGGGATCACCACATCGCCATTAATCTGTTGCACCAGCGTCGGTACACCTAATTTGGCCAGCGTTTCCATATAGTTCACCGGATCGCCAGCATCCACAGCACTTTGCGCCGCATAGAGGAAGCGCTCGTAATTGCTGGTACCCACATTGACGCCACTGGCCGCCAGCCCTGTGTTAATCACTGGCGCAAAAGTTGCGGAATTCACCAATACCTGTGCCACCTGTGTACCTGCGGCGCTGGTAATCAACCCGCGGATAGGATTGAGATTCGCACTCAAGCCAGCTTTGGCATCATTGTCGATGGCCAGTTGGTTCACAGTGGTAAACACACTGCCCAAAATACCGCCTAGCGACACGCCCACCACATACACACGATTCGCATCCAAACCGACAGTGACAGATTTACGCAACTCTGCATCCACTCCTTTAAGACTGGCATTGAGGTTGAGCAAATCCATTACCGCCTGACGACTGTTATCGCGGGTGTTAGTCAAGTAAGCGAGGTTGACCCATTGTGCACCTGAACCATCAGTTGCTCCCGGAGCGTCAAAATTCATGGGCGCAGGTGCGCCGCCAGAACCGGCCACATTAAAGTGACGCTCGTGTGGCGCGTTGGCACCGTAGAGTGTGGCGAACGGAACCAGCTTGCTCTTCTCCACATTGAGCGCATTTACGAATGCGCTATTTGCCGCCACACCATGCACAGGTAAATCAATCGCCACAGTGGCGATACAACGACTCGCCAGTGTATGGCCGAGCGCTAATACCGAAGTGCGATCTAGCGTAATCCCGTGGACATAGATCACTGTGGGATAGCCAGTCGCAGCGTAAATTTGGCCACAATTAGCGGCACCGGCATAACCCGGCACCCAATTATCCTGTGGCAGTGTCACTTGCAGCGGTATGGTTTCATCACCGGTTTTCGCTGCAAACGGATAGCGGTAAGTAACGTTGTAACTACCATCGACATCCGTAGGTACAGTCGCGCCCAACGCACCCGCCAGTACCAAATCCGGTTTCCAATTGCGTTTTAAGTATTCGCCAAAAGGTAAGCCAGCCGCTGCTGTCTGGTAATACGGTAGTTTGATGTAGCCGGTGTAGAGCTTGCCCACATTGGCTGCGAGTTGACTGCTGAAGTTATTGAAATCGATTCCGGTAGCACCAGAGATACCCAAATCCCGCTGTTTGGGTGTTGGCAGTAAACCGGCCGAGTCCAGTGCCATCGCATTCCCCACCGCTGCCGAAGGCGCAGCACCTGCCGCTATCTGGGTACTGGCAATGGCGGCACGTGGCGAGGCCATGGCGACCAATGGCGTCATAGGGTCGCTGGTGGTAAAGGTGTAGGTCAGCACCAATTTCTCTTTCGCTGTCGCAGCAGTCAATTGCCCACCGCTGACTGCTGCCAGGAAACCACTGGCAAGGGTCTCCCACCCGAGGATCGCATTGCGCACCGGGATCAACGCACTAAGGGCACCATAATTCGGGTCGCGCAGCGCGTTGTAAGTCCAGGAGCGAGTGAGGCTGGCACCGCTGGCATTTTTGACATCGTCGGTGATAAACACCAGATATTTGGCTTTGGATTTAAGCGGTTTTGTGGGGCGGATACGGATGACATTGTTGCTGCCACCATCTTGCGATACCACCACTACATCATAATTCGCCGGGCCAACCACACCGGTAATATTGGCCGGATTCAGGGCATCTTTTCCGCCGGTATTCAGCTCCACCAAAAACACACTTTTGGAGGCCAGCGCCGTGGCGGGAGAAATACTGTCATTGAGCAAAATATCGAAAAATGCCGAGGTGGAAAAACCATCCAATTGGTTGATGGTCGCGCGCACCGGATCGGTTGCCGCACCCAGATTGGCAGTACCATCCGATGTCGCTGCGGCAGCAAACACCAGATCCGTATTGAATGGCACATCAGAAACAATCGGATCAAACCGGGGATAAGTACCTACTACATAAGCATCGGGGCCGGAGGGTGCAGGCGCTTTTTCGGTGCCACTACCGCCACCACAACCAATCAACGCCAGCGATGAAAGAACAAGGGAAGACAACAGGAACTGATTTGATTTATTTTTCATTGTTTTTTCCAACGTAGATATTATGAAATTATGGAAAAAGTGTAGCCAACATTTATCAGGAAGCGAACTTATTCATCCGCTCCGGGTTTACTCCCGCGCAAAACATCCTCCGCTTTTTCTGAAATAGTGCGCAGGTTCAAATCGTATTGGGCATAGGGAATTTCAATACCAGCTTTGCCGAGCTCCTCCAAAATTTTTGCATACAAATCGCTGCGAATTTTCACCCAGCCATCCATATCGTAAGTCCAGACGCGCACCATAAAATCCAGCGAACTCGGGCCATAACCTTTTAGCAGCGCAACCGGCGCAGGCTCACTAATAACACCGGGTATGGCACCGGCAGTGGAAATAAGCAGCGGCAACAGGGTTTGCAAGTCAGAACCGTAAGCCACACTGATATCAAGGTCGATGCGGCGACGGCTGTCAGTCAGCGTCCAGTTGGTGACATTATTCGCAACCAGGGTGCCGTTGGGCACGACTACATCAGCGCCGTCGAACGTACTAATAATCGTGGCGCGCATACCAATTTGCCGCACGCGGCCAGATACACCGGGCATTTCGATAATATCGCCCGGCTGGATCGGACGCTCGAACATCAGCACCAGGCCCGACACAAAATTGCTGACGATGCCTTGCAACCCAAAACCGATCCCCACACCTAAAGCGCCAAACACCAACGCAAGCTGGCTGACCTTAAAGCCCGCCGCCGACAGGGCAATCAGGAAGCCCAACAGCAACACGGCGTAATAGGACAAGGACGCAATGCTATTGCCTACCCCACGCGGTAGCGAAACATGGGATAACAACTGATCGCGCAGCAATAACCGGATCAAGCGGGCAACCCAGACTGAGACCAACACCGCGATAAAAAACACCAGCACATTGCCCAGGCTGATAGCGATTTCCCCAACCTCGACTGTAAAGCCGAGCAAGTCGCTCAGGCTGGAATAGATAGGGCGCAAAATGCGGAAGCGATCCATGGTATAGATCACCCAAATCAATAGCGCTCCAAGGGACAACACATGCAGCAAAACCCGTTCAATCGCAACTGTTTGCAATCGTACAAACGTCCACTTCAGCATGAAGGGCTGGGCCATGATCACTTTTAGCAGCGCCATGGAAACTGTAATGCCGGTATACAACAACAGCCCCATATAGCCACTATCAATCAACCCACCTACCAGCATTTCAGCCAGCGAAAGATTGCCCACAACATTGGCCACAATTGAAATGAGCAATATAAGGCTCGCAAGCCAACCCACCGCCCGCACCCGCAGCCGCGCCTGAACCGATAGCGAAGAACTCACCTGGACCCGCCAACGCCATAGCAACGCCAGCGTCATCATTAACGCAAGTACTGCGAGACCAAAAACAAAAAGCCGATACAGATAACTGCTGTCCATTAACAAAAAGCCCAGCCGATCCAACACGTACAAACCGATTGCGGCATAAGGCGAGGCACCGAGCAATTTCACACTTTGGGGCGGTACCAAACGCACCAACGGAATTAGCGCGATCAAGAAAGCAAATTCCATCAAAATCAAAGGCGCACTGGACTCAAACGCCATGATCATCAGCATCGACAGCAACAACCAGGATGAAATCGGACGCGTGAGAATCCGGCGCGTGACATCATCTTGCGCCAGCGCCGGTGTGCGGTAATACAACCTGGCCATCCAGATCAACAGTATCAATAACCCCACCTGGAGAACGCGCACACCTTGCACCAGCCCAGCTTTAACCCGGCTGTAATCCTGCGCAAACCGCGCCTCAACCTCCAACCCACCCTCAATCGATTGGAATGAATTTTTGCTGGCGGCTTGCCAGGACTCAATCCGCCATAGAGGTTCAACATCAAGGCTCAGCAACCGACGGTCAATCATTTTTATCGCGACCGCCACATCATTGCGCCCCGCCTGGATACTGGCATCAACCGTATTACCCCGACGGGCCAAAGCGCTCAGTTGCGCTAGCGGCTCGGACAAGCTGCGCTCAGCATCGCGCAGCTCGGTCAACATCCCATCGATTTGATTGGTGAGCGCATCGGGCAGACTGCTGGTATCAACAGCTGACTTCGTTGCAGCCCAGTCGGCATAATGTTGCGCGAGTTGATCCGCAAGTTCGGTATAGGGCGCGGTGATTTCACGCAGATCATTTTGCCAACGATCAAATTGACGCTCATCAAATTGCCAATGGCGATCCAGGCTCTCCAACCGCATCACCGGCAAACTCCGCAATTGATCAACTGAAAACGCCTTATTTTTGTTATTTACCGAACTGGCGATCTCGTCCAAAGCGGAGGCCAGTTGCGCCGTAGGATTATCCGCCTGCACCCGACGCGCCACTCGCCCCAACAAACGCTGCTCGTCATTGGCACGATTGATAATCTCCGATATAGGAATCGCAATGGCTTTATGTGTTTTGAGAGTACTTGCCTCGAGACTGGTATCGGAAACCTCGGCCGCAAGCGCAATACTCCAAGGAACCAGTGAGAGAAAAAACAGAAAGAGCAGACAGGCTGCCATGCGAACGGGATGTTTGAATACTTGCATTAATCCGTTGCCCTCATAATCAAGTTTTCAAGTGGAGCGACATTTGCTCGGTGAAAAACTCCAGCGATTTATTAAGTGAAAACAGACTCGCACAATACTTCCAATTTTATCGAGGATGCAATAAAACCTTCCAAATGCGCCACTTACACCTTACTTATATAAGGCCGAGTTAAGCAGACCGTCTTAACGTTGAAG
>DATIGS010000281.1:0-6735 GCA_035481425.1 Cellvibrio sp.
TCTTCCTGAATTTGTTTCATTGGAATGAGCGTGGCTTTAACAGGTTCGTTGGCAATGGCCTGTGCGTAATAACGCAACACTCCCGCGCCCGGTGCCTTGTGGGTGATGACCACAGCGGCATCGCCGACAAAATGATTAGCGCCGACGACGAGGGATAATGTTTTTTCGCCCATCGTCATATTCAGGGTGACGCTGCCTTCAAGAATAAAAAAAGCTTGCTCCAAGGGTGTGGTAGTGTCAAATAAAACTGCACCCTTATCAAAATACAGATCATCCATTCAGTCCGCCTTGTTGGTATCGGGTATGAGGTTTTTATGGTTTGGTAGGGGGTTTTTTTGTGTGTTTTCAGGACAAATTTTTCTGCACCTAAAACTATAGCAGACATTTTTATTTAGACAGGTTTATCCAGAGGGCATATGAAATTGCGCTCCCCCATAAACGATAAAACACAAAAACAAAACGAGAGGAGCGCTATTTGGTTCTTTACAGCATTCTTTTAAGTTTTTTCTTTAATAAACGTTTACGAGTTAATGCAAGAAGGCCGGCAAGGAATAGCGCCAATGTGCCAGGTTCGGGAACTGTGTAGCGAAGTTCCAAATCATCGACCATGGCTGAATTGCGCAAAAAATAAAATGCAGAAATATCAATGTGTTCAATGCCCGTCGTCGATTCAAAAGTGATGAGCTTTTTTATTTCCGGCGGCGTGTCGTGATCTGGCCCTTCCCAACCCGCGACTTGTCGCGCTAGGTGAGTACCATCGCCCAAGCGCGCATCAAGGTAAACCGCATCCTCATGGGATGAGGTGACCAACATGCTTACAAACAAGGGGAGGGTGCCTACAAACGATAATGAAAAATAGGGGCCACCTTGCAAATAATTGGGGCTGCTGGCGAGCGCTTCCGAGTCAGCGTCATACAGACCCAGAAAGCCTCCATCGATAATTAGGCCCCGGTCTGCATATTCGGTGGAGAGCGGATGGGCTGCCCAAAAGGGGTCGTCAATCCTTTCAATATCATCAAAATTAATAACGACGGCAGAGGCATAACTGGAACCGAGCAGGCCCAGCAAACCAAAAAAGCACGTGGAAAAACGGGAACGCAAATTTGAAGCGCGCATAAGTGTCTCCTGAATCCTGGGTGACGGTAACACCGCAAAAAAATCGATTTTGGGAAAAATAATTCGGCGAAAATACTTAGAAAATATGGCGGCGTTTATGTCGTTAATGATGCCCTAAGCGCCTGCCAGCATACGCCTTTGCGCTGTCGCTTCTACGGCTTTTTGATAACAGTCTGATCCATTTCACGCATTTTTTCCGGCGATGTTTGCAGATGAAATCTTCGGTGCCATCTTGTTAATTAATGTGACTAATTTTTGAAAAATGCAGGAACTAATCAGATCTTTGTGGCGTCTTCATTACAGTGATCTTGAAAATTTCCGTTTCAATCAGGGTCCATCTTTTGTGCTTAGAGGTTATTAATCTTATAGGGTGCTAATCATAGAGAGGAATCTAATATGTCAACTGCAACTACTAAAGAATCTATTGTTAAAAAATTACATTTGAATTCCGGCGGCCGCGGTGATGTGCAGGAAAAATATGCTACTGTCGCTGAAGATTTCCGTCACTTCGTGCAGGATGTAGAAGCGCTGGTGCGAGCCACCGCAAACCTGAGTGGCGAAGAATTGGCGAGCGCGAAAGTGAAATTAAATGAACGCATCGCGCAAGCAAGATCAGCAGCTGACTCTTTTGGTGCATCGCTTAGCGAGCGCGCCAGCAAAACGGCAGAAACCGCCAATAATTATGTGCATGAAAAACCCTGGCAAGTAATAGGCGCGGGTGCCGCAATCGGTTTTCTCGCCGGTGTGCTGTTGGCAGGGCGCAATAAGTAGAGAGTGCAAAAACTGACAGCGAAGTTATTAGAGTGAGGTGATTTGGCTGTCTTTATTTGTGCACCAGATGCCGAGATCCGGGGATATCGATTTGATATTCTTGGGTCTGTGGTTTTTTTGCTTTAAAATTTTATGCATTGCAAAACTACGTCCCTGTTTCGCCTTTACGCGAGTCTGGAATGATCCAGGTTTAAAATTGATCCCCGATTGAAAATCCAACGCATTGAAAATCCTACGGCTTTACAAAGCCATTGAGTCCGCACGTCAAACTCCCTCCTTTCCTCGCAAAGCTGTTCAAAAAACTTGATTGTTTTGTTTGCGATTATTTCGCTTCCCAAAGCAGTTTGGTTTACAAGGTAGATATGCTCGCCTACCATGCTAGCCAGCTGTTGTGACGTGCCAGATTAGCGGGCGATTAATTCCTCGGCTCGGTCACGTCAGCCTTATCCCCAAACCTAGTAAAGAGACAAATCAATGGCCGTGACTGTAGTCCCTCATTTTGGTGATATTACCCAAGCGATCCAACTGGCACTTGCCCCGGTATTTTTGCTTACCGGTGTTGCGGGCCTATTGAATGTAATGGCGGGGCGTCTGGCGCGGATTATTGATCGCGGGCGCGAGCTGATGGAAAAAGAGGCTCCTCCACACATGGTTGATAACCCTGACACATTGCACAAAGAACTGGCGCGCCTTGAACGCCGTCGCCGCTACGCCAGCGTGGCGATCACCGCCTGTACTTTTTCAGCGCTATTGGTGTGTATGGTGGTCGCGGCGATCTTTCTGCAGGTCATGTTGCAGGTGCAGTTTTTTAAATGGGTGGTCAGCTCCCTGTTCACCGCATCCACCCTGACATTAATTGTAGGCCTCGCGTATTTCTTGCGCGAAGTTCACCTCGCCACACGAACCATCCGCATCCATCACGTGATCGCTCATCCCAAATAATTTTTTTCAGTTACGGCTGAAAATAAAAAGCCGGTGCATGCGGCACCGACTAAATAAGTGTGCCTTGCAACTTGTCAGATGGATGAAGCGAATATCACTACCACTATCAGGCTGAAAATCACTGCTCCCAGGAAAATCCAAGCGCAATTTGCCAGAGTGAAAGTACGGTTAGAGTTGCCGTCCGGATCCATACAGCTCAGATTGATAACCCGCTGGGCTTTTAATAAAACCAGCCCATACACAATCATTAATGGAAAAGGCGCGTATTCGATGGGGGTAGTCATATCTCCATCGGCAGTTACGCGATCAATAATGCGTGACGCGAGTTGCGCCACTACCGCAATAGTTGCCCATACGGTTGGATTCCATTTGAAATCGATACCTTTTTCCATAAGGCGTGTATCGATCGTGTTAAATAAACTGTGGGTAAAAAACAACGAAAACACCGCCCGCCAAAACGGCATAGGCGATTTGTCTGCATAGGCAATTTTGTACCGCGCCCAATTTTTGTAGTGCCAATAAAACCCATAAAAACCGAAAGTAAAAAAATACAATGTTAAAAACTTGGGTACGGACACTACAT
This sequence comes from Cellvibrio sp., assembly GCA_035481425.1. GTDB lineage: Bacteria > Pseudomonadota > Gammaproteobacteria > Pseudomonadales > Cellvibrionaceae > Cellvibrio. Next base: position 3,413 of record DATIGS010000281.1, read on the forward strand.
AAAACGCATGCTCAACTGGCGATTGTTCCGGATTGTCCAAGCTTGCTTCCGGCGTTGCATAAATATTTTCTTGCATTGAGTTTCCCCCAGATTTTTATTGTTTGTTATTGTTAAAGACCACTAGCTAATTGTTCTCTAACCCATTCCTAAGTCTTTAATAAACTCTACATCACGGGTTATCCACTCTGGCTTCATATCAAACTGCATTACCAAAAAAGCTTTTATTTTTTCAAAGACTTTATTTTCTGAGGGAGCAGTAAAACCTTTTTGCAATAAGAGTTTTTGATGGATGTAAGAAGAAAATTGCCCAACCGTTAATATTTCGGCTGCATCTGCATCAGGAATGTCGATTTTAAATTCCTTCTCTGCCCAAAGTACGGTTTCAACCGTGTCGAGTCCCATAGTCGTTAGGTGATTAAACTGAAATTATCTAAGCATAATGCTTCTGGCGCATTGTCAAACCACCACCAACTAACTGACTCATCGGATGAGAGGCATTTGAATGTAAAAATAGAGGCGCCGTCATAGTGACTGTGACCAATATAATTAAGTAAATATTCCTGACCTGAAGCTATATTGCCCAGCGAAAAGTCAGGATTGTCTTTTCTAGCGATATATTTGTTACCAATAATAAATGGATGCTTTCTCCAGGTAGATCCGTTCATTGCCATGAGTTCACCTGAATCCGTGCCCGGCGGCCGTTTGGAAATTAAGCATTGCAATAATTTCTTCCATTGATTTACCAAGCTTATGACCTAAAAAATTCTCCAGCCCCCATATTATGGGGTTGATACGATTTGTTATGTCTTTTTTATATACCTTACTGTCACGCTGATTTGATGCGAATTTGTTGCAGGCCTGCAAATAACAAGAAGTCGCTGGGCACTTGGTGTGTGCGATATCGAGTGCCGGATAATATTACAGTTTGTTTTAACGGAAAATAGCGGTCGGTCAGCTGGCCATATTCTTTTACAGGATACCAATAAAAAAGCCGATGCATTGCTGCATCGGCGAAGGGTTCCTCGGACACTAACATTGTGGGAGGAAGCTATGGAGAAACTGTTGGGCCTGTCTCTTTCGGGGGGATGGAGTTTGGCTGCTGGTTTATTCTTGTCACTCTAGGTGTGGCCGAGCCGACTGTCGTTCGAGAGCAAAAGTGGCAGGCCTGTGCGTGTGATACGAACGGGTTCGAGTAAGCGGAAAACCCTCGAACACTATTTTTTCTGGCTCGATGGGGCCATCTTCGATAGTATCCCCGGTAGGGCTAAAGGCTCTTGCAAGTCGCCTGGCATGCGGCTGAAGTGATAAAAAATAAGAGTGTCGAGGGGAGAAACCATGAACCAGGTTGTGTTTAATTTTCACGACGTCATTCTGTTGATGACGGCGATGTTGTGCTGTTTTTTTGCACTTTTGCTGATAGCGACTAATCCGCCTAAAAATATCAGCAACTATATTCTTGCCGCTTTTTTGATTGCGCACGCGCTCATTCCTTTGCACGAGCTGATTTTGTGGGGAGCGGAATTCAAATGGACGGTGCGGACCAATTGGCCGGGAACCTATTTTATTGGCGCGTCCGCTTATTATGTGGATGCCATGCTGCTGTATTTTTATGTGAAATCCCTGGTTTACCGCGATTTCCATTTTCGCCCCAGAGATGGTTTGCATTTAATCCCGCTCGCGTTGTTCGCTGTGTTCATGATCGTCGGCTTCTATCGCTACCCTGCTGAGGTGCGCCTGGAATGGATTAATACTGAACACTTTGTTTACAGCGGCAGCTATATCACCGCCGAGCTGCTGTGCAAAACCTTGCGCGTGGTTTATTGCGTTGCCGCGCTCATGTTGATCTTTAAATACAAAGACATCCTCAAGACCACCCATTCCAATATTGAAAAGGTCGATATTCTCTGGCTCAAAATCTTGGTGATCGGTTTTGTGGTAATTACCCTGATGCATGAGTTGCTCGCCTTTGCCAAGGCCGTCGGATACATCGCCGGTTACGATTTCCAACACCCGAATCCACAACATAACCCTATCGAATTTATCGGCCTGAGTGGTAATTACGCGCTGTTCTTTTTGGTGTGCACATTGGTGTTCACCAGCATGCGCTACTTCAGCAACTTTGAAGCGGTCAAGCAAAAAGACACCAAGGAAACGCCGAAAAAAAGCGCGCAGGAGAAACTGCTTAACCCCGATTATGCCGCCAAAATCGACAGTGCCATGCGCAGCCAACAAACCTATCTCAATCCGGAGTTGACACTGGATATGTTGGCCGAAACCCTGGGTATTCCCGCCAAAGATTTATCCATGATCATCAACCGCCATTTCAATTTGAATTTCTACGAATTCGTAAACGGCTATCGCATTGAAGAAGCGAAGCGGAGATTGATTGATCCACTCAATAAAGACAAAACCATTACCGATATTTATCTGGAAGTCGGCTTTAACAGCAAATCGGTTTTCAATACTTTCTTTAAAAAACTGGTAGGGAAAACGCCATCGGAATTCCGCCAACAGCCGACGGATGTGGCTAGCTAAAAATTTTATCAACATTGACCAACGGAAAGCGTGGCCAGGTTTTTATGCAACAGTTTGTGATTTACGCATTGGGGACAGGTGGTGATGTAGACCCGATGGTCGCGCTGGGTATTGAAATGCGCAGGCGTGGACATAGCGTCAGCTTTTTATCCAATGATTATTTCCAACCAAGAATTGTCGCGGCTGGCTTGGAATTTATATCGGTCGGCACTATCGAGCAATATCAACAGGGTAACAGTGTCAGTGCGTGGGAACCTAGGAATCACGCCGACAATTTCGAGCATTATCATGCACCCGCATTCGAGCCAGCGTTTGAGTACACCAAAAATCTGGCGGGCAAAAATGTAATGATCCTGGCATTGGGTGCGGAAAATGGTGCCTGCGCTGCGGCGGAAAAATTCAATATCCCTTTTGTCAGGATTCTGTTATCGCCCAATATTATTTTTTCAGCTTACAGTCCACCCGCGCCTATGAAATGGGCGATTCCCAAACATATCCCCTGTTTTATTGTACGTTTTTTGTTGCGCAGGAACCGCAAAACCCGCTTCAAGGTTTTTTGCAAAATGCCACACAATGCGGCTTATCTTGCTACGCGCAGGCGTTTGCAATGTCCGCTGGAATTTCAAACGGAATCCACGGCGTTGTTGCAGATTGGTTTTTTCCCCGAATGGTTTGGCATGCCCGCGCAGGATTGGCCAAAAAATTTAAAACTGGTGGGGTTCCCGCTGCAAAATCGCGCGAGTAATACCAGCAGAAGCGAATTGGATTCCTTTGTTGAACAACACGGA
>DATIGS010000282.1:0-9630 GCA_035481425.1 Cellvibrio sp.
GCGAGCCACTGTAAGCGTTGTGCGATAGAAACAATATGTTCGCGTAAATAGGTTTGCAGATTTTGTCCGTCCACCAATTCCATCACTAACGCGAGCTGCTCGGGCGTTTCGATAAAATCGTAAATCTGCACAATATTCGGATGATTCAATTTTGCGAGCAGTAATGCTTCGCGTTTAAAGCGCTCGACGTAGTGAGCTTCAAATAATTCTGTACGCAGGCATTTAATAGCGACCTCTCGCTCTAACCGCGTATCGCGCGCGCGGTACACCAAGCCCATGCCGCCGCGGCCAATACAGTCGTGCAGTTCGTAGTGCCCGAGCCGGATAGGTTGGGTTGGCACTGCTGCGTGGTTAGAAGGTGGGTGCGAGTTATTCATTCATTGATCAACAGAAGCTAAGCGGCGAGGCGAGGGTGAGAGTTTCACCTTTGTAGATTTTAAATTTTTCGCAACCAAAACGAATTTTGCCTCCGCGTCTTTCCAGCAGGCATTGTTGGTCTTGCGCATCGGGCAAGCTATCGGCCAGTTGTTTGCGCGCACGGAAAATCTGGATGTTCATATGGGTGCTATCAACACCCAGCTCTGCCGCGAGTTGATCGGCATAAACCCAGCCCTGGCTTTTATTGTCCAGGCCACGCTTGGCGTCGTCGGCGCGATGACGGGCGAGTTGCAGCAATAAATAGTGATGCGTGCGCACCGCCAAATCCAGGGTTTGCTGGTGTTGCAATTTGAGCTGGGTCGTTTCCTCATCCAGGCTCATGGTAAAAATAAATTCGTAATCATTGATGTGGTGCGATTTTTTGGCCTCCGTAGGGCCATAGATTTGCGCGCGCACAAATTGCCAATGGGTGTTGCCGAATTGCACCAGGTCGCCATCATTTAATTCCGGCGCCTGGTGTTCGCTCTGTTGGTGCAATGCTTCCTGATACCACTGCAGGGTTGGCTCGTGGTAGTAGATTGCCAATTCCGGCTGATCGTTATTGGGCAGCAGGTGATAACGCGAAAGATAAATCGGTTCGACCTGTTGCGGACTCGCCGTTAGCGGCCAGAGCATATCGGCTGGCGGGGCAAGGTTTATCACCCTGAAGCCAGGGTCGGTCTGTTCGGCAAAATGAATTTCATCGCCAATGGCAAGGTCGCGGGTATCGCCCTGGATAAGGCTTGTGCCATTGATCCAGGTGCCGTTGAGGCCGAGGTTTTTGATGCGCCATTGATCGCCATTCCACTCAATGGCGGCATGGAGTTTTGAAACATAGGGTTTATTGATGGCGGTATCTACACTGGTCGCGAGTCTGCCAAAAGTGTGGTGGGGTGCGAGGGGAAAGTAGGTCCCGGCAGCGACATCCAACAAATAAGCCATAGATTTTCCGCGTAAAAAATTGAGCCTATCTAACCGCGCACTGATTCCTCACCTCCTTTGTGGGAATACTGCACTGCGGTCGATATTGCCTGTAATAGTCTGTAATGGGCAAAGTTTTATATGGCCTATAGAGTGCCACAAGCTGCTGTGGTTTTCCCACCTATTGTCTGCCTCATTGACGAGACTGTCGCCATGATTGCCCTGTTTCAAGCTGCTATTAAGCATAGACCGGTTGCGCGTGCGATTCATAAATTCAATCAGTCCTCTACTGCCAAGTGGGTTCCGGTCAACAGGAGTTTTATCACCCTCAGCAAGGTGATCCTGCGTGCGGCGGTGGAGCGCCTCGGTCTTGCCCATGCGGCGATCACGCTGCGCTGCGTCACCCAACAAGGTTATCGCCATTTGGTATTGAGCCGTGATGTGCAGGCGGCAGTGGTGGGCTCGGTGGAAGAATTTATTATTTCCACCCAAGAGGCCAACAGCACACCCTTCGCCAATTTTAAGGCAGAGACGACCCTAAGCTTGCCGCTGGACTTTCATCAGCCGCAGCAACCAACACAGCGTTTGGGATATCTGGTCGCGCAGATCGCCCCGACAACCACCAGCACACCGGAAGTTTTGAGCCGGGAGCTGGCGCTGGTTGCGGATGAAATTATCCGCACCATCGGTCGTTACCAAACCCGCTATCGCGCGATCCATATCTATGGCGACCAAAGCTATTGGATCGGCAACAGCAAAGCATTGCGCCAATTAGATCAACGGATTGATGCATTGGCCAAAGGGACTTTGCCGGTATTGATCCGCGCCAACAAAGGCAGTGGCAAAGTGATTGCCGCGCGCAGCCTGCACTGTTTGTCGCGCGCCGATACCGCTCCGTTTATCGAATCGGATTGCAAGGAATGGGAGGAGGGAGCGGCGGAGAATATTTTGCAATCGCTGCATACCTATGCCAAGGGCGGCACCTTATTTGTACGCAATATCGATGTCTTGTCGAATGCGGGTTTTCAGATGCTGCGCAGCTTTTGGCTGGCAGCTGCCAGTGCCCGCTTTGATGGCACCCACAGCCTGCGGTTGATTATGAGCCTGAGCTGCAAGGAGGCGGATCTGGCTCCCGCGCAGGCGCAGTGGCTAACGCAACATGCGCAGGAGTTATTGTTGCCGACCTTGGCAGATCGACGCGAGGATATTCGCGATCTCGCGCAGTTTTATATCCGCGAATTTACCCTGTCGGACGAATTGGATTTAACCGAAGAGGCCTGGCAACTGCTCGAGTCCAGCGATTGTCTGGATAACATCGACGAGTTAAAAAAGGCCATCCAAAAGCTCGCGCTGATCGCCAATGATGCGCTCGTATCCGCGGATGAATTGCGCGCGGTGCTGGCCTCATCCTGATTTATTGTGTGCAGGCGATCTGAAACCTGCTATCCGATTGCCCTCCTGATGTCCTTCTTACGCAAATCCCGCTTTGTTGTGAGCCCGCAAGTGCAGGGTTATACTGCCTCGTCTTTTATCCCGGCCCTATTGATATCGGTATCGATATTGCGGGGCGCAATCGGACTCTGGTTATGAAAATTGCTGTTGTATCGCTATTGTTTTGTCTGGGTTTGGTGGCCTGCGGCCAAACTGGCCCGCTCTATTTACCCGAGCCGGAAGCCGAAACTCCATCGCCGCAAACCGCACCTGAGCAACCCCGGACTGAGCAATCTGAAGCCGAGCAATCTGGAACCGAACCAGCCAAGGCAAGCCCTGCCGCTTCGCCGGCGACTACTCCCCAATAATCCGTCTTACCGCTTTTTTTGATCGAGATTTTTTATGCAGCATTTCACCGAACGCAATGGCGAACTCCACGTTGAAGATACCCCGTTGAGCGCCGTTGCCGAACGCTTTGGTACTCCGTGTTATGTCTATAGCCGTGCGGCTTTTACCCAGCAGTATTTATCTTACGCGCAGGCGTTGGGTTCGCACCCTGGCATGATCTGCTATGCGATCAAGGCCAACTCCAATCTCGCGATTCTCAATATGCTCGCCAAGCTGGGTGCAGGTTTTGACATAGTCTCTGGCGGTGAGTTGGAGCGTGTACTGCTCGCGGGCGGACAACCATCGCGCATCGTTTTTTCCGGTGTGGGTAAAAGTGCTGAGGAAATGGCGCGCGCGCTGGACGTGGGCATTTTCTGCTTTAACGTCGAATCGGAAGCGGAACTGGAATTGCTCGCCGAAGTAGCAGCCAAAAAAGGCAAGGTTGCGCACGTATCCCTGCGCGTGAACCCGGATGTGGATGCGAATACGCACCCCTATATTTCCACCGGTTTGAAAGAAAACAAATTCGGTATCGCGATTGAGCGCGCGCCGGCGGTATACGCGCGCGCCGCACAGTTGCCGAGCCTTGCGATCAAAGGCCTCGATTGCCATATAGGCTCGCAGCTCACCCAACTCACGCCATTTTTGGATGCGCTTGATCGCCTGTTAATTCTGGTCGATGAATTGGCCAGCAAAGGCATCACCATTTCCCATCTGGATTTGGGCGGCGGTCTGGGCGTCACCTATCGCAATGAAACTCCACCGCCGGTTGCGGACTATATGGCTGCAATCAAAGCGAAACTGGGTGAGCGTAAATTAGCGTTAATGTTTGAACCTGGCCGTTCTATTTCGGCAAACTCCGGTGTGCTGCTCACCAAAGTGATGTTCCTGAAACCGACCGAACATAAAAACTTTGCCGTGATTGATGCCGCGATGAACGACAATATTCGCCCGTCCTTGTATCAGGCCTGGCAAGACATTCGTAGCGTGAAGCCACATGCCGGCGAAGTGAAAAAATGGGATCTGGTTGGCCCGATTTGCGAGACTGGCGACTTCCTCGGTAAAGACCGCGATTTGGCAATTGAGCCCGGCGATTTGCTGGCGGTAATGTCGGCGGGTGCCTATGGTTTCAGCATGAGTTCCAATTACAACACTCGCGGCCGCGCCGCAGAAGTGGTTGTCGACGGCGACCAAATGCATTTGGCGCGCGCGCGCGAAACCTTTGAAGATATGATTCGCGGCGAGCTTTTATTGCCGGAATAGGTTACCGGAATAGCTTGCCAGAATAAGCTGCTGGAATAGATGGAAGAAAACATGCGTTTACGTTTTAGCAAAATGCACGGTTTGGGTAATGACTTCGTGGTCATCGACGGTGTCAGCCAAAGTGTGCGTTTAACACCGGAAAAAATTCGCTATATCGCCGACCGCAATTTTGGTGTGGGTTGCGACCAGATTTTATTGGTCGAAACACCGGAGACGCCGGATGTGGATTTCCGTTATCGCATTTTTAATTGTGATGGCAGCGAAGTGGAAAACTGCGGCAATGGTGCGCGCTGTTTTGCGGTGTTTGTGCGCGAACGCAAACTCACCGGGAAGAGTGTCATCCGCGTGGAAACCGCTGGCGGCTTGATCGAGTTGCGTGTACAGCAAGATGAGCAGGTGAGCGTCGATATGGGCGCGCCGCGTTTGCAACCTGCACAGGTTCCCTTCGTTGCCGATGCACAAGCAGTGACCTATCCGTTTGAAGTTGCGGGTAAAACCTACGACATTTCCGCTGTGTCCATGGGTAATCCCCACGGTGTGTTGGTGGTCGATAATGTTAAGACCGCACCGGTCGCCGAACTTGGCCCGCTGATTGAAAGCCACGCGCGTTTTCCCGCGCGCGTGAACGCCGGTTTTATGCAAATCGTATCGCGTAATGAAATTAATTTGCGTGTGTACGAACGCGGCGTGGGCGAAACGCTCGCCTGCGGTACAGGAGCTTGCGGCGCGGTAGTGGCTGGCCGTTTGCGCGGCTTGCTGGATGAAAAAGTAAAAGTGAATTTGCCCGGCGGCAGTTTGCACATTGAATGGCCGGGCGAAGGCCAGCCAGTGATTATGACGGGGCCAGCGGTCACCGTTTTCCATGGACAAATAAAAATCTAATAAGCCGACTGCTATGAACGAAAAAATCGCGACGCTTGCAGACCCACTGGAACCGGAACAAATCGCCGCTTACCTGCGCGAGAATCCGGATTTTTTCGAACAGCACCAGGATCTGCTGGCGGAGATCAGCTTGCCGCATGAGTCAGGTTCGGCGGTGTCATTGGTGGAGCGGCAGGTGGCGATTTTGCGCGAGCGCAATATAGATATGCGCCATCGCCTGAGCAAACTGCTCGATAACGCACGAGATAACGACAAGCTATTCGATAAAACCAAGCGTTTGGTGCTGAGCCTATTAGAAGGCCAGGATATGGGCGATATTATTGATGCGCTGCATTACAGCTTTGATAAAGATTTTAATATCCACTTCACCAGTGTGATCCTGTTTGGCAACGCAGAAAAAGTGCCCAGCAGCCAGGCGCGGGTGGTGAGTATTGCGGAAGCGCGCGAGTACGTTGGTCCGCTACTCAAAAATAGCCGCGCTGTGTGCGGTACGCTCGGTGCTAAAGAAATGGAATTTATTTTTGGTGAACACGCCAGCGAAATTGGCTCAGTCGCGACTGTGCCACTTATTCATGGCAGCGTGTTTGGTTTGCTCAGCATTGGCAACCGCGATCCACAATATTATCGCTCCAGTATGGGCACCTTGTTTTTAAGTTATATTGCCGAAGTGTTGAATCGTTTGCTGCCAAAATTCTTGCCCCGTTAATTCTTTTGCCCAGCGGAGACCTATGAACGACCTTTCTCCACCGGCGTCATCCTTACCTTTTGCAGAACAGCTCGCGGCGTTTTATACCTATATGCGCAGCGAGCGCCAATTATCTATCCACACCCAAACAAATTACGCGCGCGATCTGGAAAAATTTCAGGCATTCTGCGCGGCAAAATCCATCAGCGAGTTGCAGTTGCTCAGTGTTAATCATGTGCGTATGGCTGTGGCGCAACTGCATCGCGAAGGTTTGGGTGGAAAAAGTTTGCAGCGTTGGTTGTCATCGCTGCGCAGTTTTTTCCAGTTTTGTATCAAGCGCGGCTGGTTAAAAAACAATATTGCCGATGGTATCTCCGCACCAAAATCGCCGAAAAAATTACCCAAAACATTGGATGCCGATCAGGCTGCGCAGTTTGTGCAAGTCGAGGGCGATGAATTTATCAATAAGCGCGATCGCGCGTTGGTGGAATTAATTTATTCATCGGGTTTGCGTTTGGCGGAGGCCGTGAGTTTGAATCTTGTCGATATCGACTGGGGCGATGCCATGCTCACCGTCACCGGTAAGGGCAGAAAAACCCGCACACTTCCTATAGGTTCGTACGCGCTGAAAGCGCTCAACGAATGGTTGGGAGCACGAAAACTTTATACACAAGCGGATGAGCCGGCAGTATTTACCACGCAGCGCGGCCAACGTATTAGCCATCGTGCGGTGCAAATGCGCATGCAACAGCTCAGCATTCAGCAGGGCATGGATAACCCTGTCCACCCACACATGTTACGGCACTCATTTGCCAGCCACATGCTCGAATCCAGCGGCGATTTGCGCCTCGTACAAGAGCTGCTTGGTCACGCCAATATTTCCACGACGCAGGTTTATACCCATCTCGATTTCCAGCATCTCGCCAAGGTTTATGACAAAGCCCATCCGCGCGCAGCGCTTAAACCGGATGCCGAGGAACCCTAGCGTCTGGTAATAAAAAAGCCCGCTGATCCTTCAGCGGGCTTCCTTGTATCATTCCTTGCAACAGCCAGTCCTATTTCTCTTTTTGGGCCAGGACTAGTTGGCCATTTTCAACGGGGATTTTGTTGCCCGGATCGTAAGTCATTCTGACGCTCGATTCTTTGTCTTCCAGGCGATAAACCACATCGTAGCCGGTGATATCTTCGCGTGTTTCATAAGTAGTTTTGCAGCGTTGTTCAACGGTGGTGTAGGTATCATTTTTCTGCATATTGCCCTGTACTTTGTCGCCCGCATAACCACCGGCTACCGCGCCTGCGACTGTGGCGACTTTTTTACCACTGCCGCCGCCAACTTGATGGCCGAGTACACCACCGGCAACTGCGCCAATTAATTTACCCGCGATACGATTCTCATCTTTCACCGGCTTTTGATGCACGACGGTTTCGTCGTGGCACTCTTCATGTGGGATTTTGGTTTGTTTAATAACCGGAGTGCTGCTGATGACTTCAGCGTAATCAGGTGCTTTTAATAATTGATAGCTACCAATTGCGCCGCCAGCGGTGGCAACGCCTGCACCTAAAATAGTGCCAATAATCATTGATTTGTTCATGGTTAGTCTCCTGCGTCATACCCGTTGTCTTGGGCGATGGGCCAATTTAGGCAGGGTTTGCATGAACGAAAACTTAATGGAAAGGGCGGAAACCCGAGCGTGGGATCTGGCTCGGGTTGTTTGTGTGACCTGGTTCTACTTTATGGATTTTGCTGCCAATTCACGCAAGGCTTGGACGTAGGTTTCCGGCGCTTGCGCTCCTTGCAGCAAATGCTGGCGATTGATAACGATGCTCGGGACGGCCGTAATACCTGCCTGCGTCCACTGTTGTTGGACGCGCCGCACGTCGCTGCTGTAAGCATCCCCTGCGAGAATTTCTGTTGCGCGATTTTTATCCAGCTGCAGCGGAGCGATAATGTCCAGTAACACCGAGGTATCGTTGATGTTTTTACCTTCACCTTGATAAGCCTGCATAAGTGCGCGTTTCAATTCCAACTGTTTTTCAGCGGAATAACCTTGCTCCACCCAATATAAAAGACGATGACAATTAAAGCTGTTCCATAAAAATTCACGCTCGGCGAAGGTGAAATTTAACGCGCGCCCACGTGCGGCAATGGTGTCATGTACTTCGCGAATTTGCGCATCATCCATGCCGTACTTTTGCTGTAAGTAATCGTGCAGTTTTACCCCACTTGCTGGTATCTGTGGATTTAATTCAAACGGCTGACAGTGAATTTCCAGCGGGATTTCATCGCCCAATTGCTGGATGGCGGTATCCAAAGCTGCCAGCCCCAAGGCACACCAGGGGCAATTGATATCTGAAATAAAATCGATGCGCAGCATGGTGAGCTCCTGTAAATGCTTGCAATGATGGCAGCAGCCAAAAGACCAAAATCGAGCATGTGATGCTAGTATTTCCCTCAAGCACTTTCCACAACGAGTTACCTTTATGCTGAATTTTTCCGCAATCCCTGCCGAATTACAGGCTCCCGCCCAGCGTTACTGGGAACAGTTTGAGGCAACAATCCAGAGCCAAAGCCTGGCTCATCCGCGTGATCTTTTGCCGTCCACTATCAATTCTGATGAGTTTGCGGCGCAGCTAACCCGTGCATTTGTCGCGAGCGAATTTATCGCCAAAACCGCAGCGCAAAAACCAGCCTTGTTGTTGGAGCTAATTGAATCGGGCGTGCTATTTCGCGCGCAGACGGATGCAGATCTGGAAGCATTTGCCAGCGTCATTAATACAGGTATCAATGATGCAGATGTGGATGCGTGTCTGCGCCGCGAGCGCAATAAGGCGATGATCCGCATTATCTGGCGCGACCTGAATCGCCTTGCGACTATGGGTGAAGTGACGGCAGAGCTGTCGCGTTTTGCCGATAAATCCATAGCGCTCGCAGCGGAATACCATTACCGCGCACTGGAGAAAATGTACGGCACACCCATTGGGCGCGAGTCGGGTTTGGCGCAGCCGTTTATGGTGCTGGGAATGGGGAAATTGGGTGCGGGGGAATTGAATATTTCATCGGATATCGACCTGATTTTTACCTTTCCGGAAGGTGGTGAAACCGACCATGCGAGCCGCGCCATCAGCAACCAGGAATTTTTTATCAAGCTCGGACAAAAGCTGATTAAAAGTTTGGACACAGTGACCGCCGATGGTTTTGTTTTTCGCGTGGATATGCGCTTGCGCCCGCACGGGCAGAGCGGCGCGCTGGCGATGAGTTTTGTGGGCATGGAGGATTACTACCAAACGCAAGGGCGCGAGTGGGAGCGCTACGCGATGATCAAGGCGCGCACTGTGGCCATGGCGGGCGGGGAAGAGCAAATTGCTGCGCGCAAAGCGCTGGGCAAACTCTTGCAGCCGTTTACTTATCGCCAATATATCGATTTCAGTGCGATTGAATCCCTGCGCGAAATGAAGGGGCTGATTGCGCGGCAAGTGCAGCGCAAAGGCATGAACCTCGATGTGAAATTGGGCGAGGGCGGCATCCGTGAAGTGGAATTTGTGGTGCAGGTTTTCCAGTTGATCCGCGGCGGGCGCGATGCCAATTTGCGCAAGCGTAAGGTGTCCGTGTTATTGCCAATTTTGGAGCAGGAAAATTATCTGCC
>DATIGS010000283.1:0-13709 GCA_035481425.1 Cellvibrio sp.
AATTCCAACCAGTTCAGCCCCGCGCTGAATGAGGCGGATGGATGCCATTGCAGCGCGCCGTTCAGGCCGGTTCTTTCCCGGCTTTCCAGCTCCAGTGTCGGACGCAAGCCGGAAGGGGTGAGCAATGGCTGGTCGGTTGCCGCCGGATCAACCTGCTCCCACCGAAAATTCAGCACCCGATCCAGGCGCGATTCCCGGTCGCTGTAAGTCGCAGCGAGAAGCAGGCCAAGGGTTTGGTCTTCATTTGCCCAACTGCCCATTCCGGTCAGGCGCGGCGACCATTCGTCCAGCCCTGCCAATTCAGCACTCATGGCTTTGGCACTAAACGACAGCTGCGACTCCCCCAAGTCCAAAGGCGCAAAGGTGCGCAGGTTGACGCTGCCGCCAATGGCGCCTTCATTTTGATCGGCCGACGCGCTTTTCAGCACCTCAACGCCGGCAACCAGCTCGGCAGGAAACAGGTCGTAGTGGAAGCGCCGGCCATACTGCTCCGAGTTGCGGACATTTTCGTTGACAGCCAAATTCTGGCCATTGAGGCTCAGGGTATTAAAGCGGGTCGGCAGGCCGCGAATACTGAGGAATAAGGCTTCGCCACGCTCGCGCACAACCGAAATGCCGGGGCTGCGCTGGATAGCTTCGGCGATATTAGTAGCCGGGAATTGGGCGATGTCACCTGCAACAATGGCTTCGACCAGCGCGTTACTGCGCTGCTTGATCTGGATCGCCGTTTGTTGGCTGCGCCCATAACTGCCGAGCACTAACAGCTCCTCAATCCGGTTGGTCGGACTGGGCGCAATCGCTGCGACAGGTGATGTAGATGATGATGTGGCTAATGATGCGGGTAGCGGGTCGATGGGGCGCGGCACAATCAGCCAGCCGGAGCCTTGCTGTTTGGCTTGATAGCCGGAATGCTCCAACAGTTTTTCCAGCAATCCAGCGGGTGAGTATTCACCTTTGACGATGGGGGACTTAAGCCCGGCCAGTTGCTCTGGGTTAAATGCAATCGCGACTTGCCACTGCCGCGCGAGTTGGTTCAACGCCTGGCTGAGCGGCTGGGCAGGTAATTCAACGTTGCTGATAGCGAGAGAATTTGGCTGGCTGTACGCCGCTGCCGGGAGCAAACTTAGCGCCAATAACAAAAGCCACCAGCCTGCACACATGTTTAGCCGCGCGGGCCGATGCGGTGGCAATTGGTACATCATGGCTGGCCTCGCCCTGTTCAGGGTTTGGCGGTCAACTGCAGTTCAGTCTGTCCCTGACTCATCACTGTGTTGAGCTGCAAGCGGTAAAGCTCGGTGAGCAGCCGCAAGGTCGATTCGGTGTCCCGCAAATAAAACCGACCGGCCACTGGCATGCTTGCGAGCCGCGTATCCGCCAAGCGGATAGGGGTATGGCTGTAGCGGTTGAGTTGCTCCAGCAAGGGTCCGAGCTTGCCATTGTCCAGTTCCAGCCAGCCCGAGCGCCAGTCCACCAATTGTTGCAAATTCACGCTCAACCGTTGGATGCCGGCAGCGCTAATCAGCGCGCGCTCCCCGGCGCGGAATAACTGGGGGCTGCTGCCCGGGTGATCGCGCACTTCAACCGCGCCTTCATAGACGGTGACTTCAATCTGGGCGGCGGTTTTGTCGATATTAAATTCGGTCCCGACGGCAACTACGCTGGCATCGTTGATACGCACCTCAAACGGGCGGTTTTTGTCCTTGGCGACACGGAAGTGTGCCGCACCCTGCTCCAGCGCAACCTGGCGATACTGCTCGGTCAGTGACACAGAAATCCGGCTGGCGGGGCCAACTTCCAGCTGCGAACCATCATCCAGTTGCAGGTCATGGCGGATACCAACCTTGGTGATGAGAGGGGTAGCAACCTTAGGGCTGGTATTCGGCATAACCAAAAATGCCGCTGCCGTCACCATTACCACACAGAATGAAGCAGCAAGCCCCAAGCACCATGCCGGCTTAAACAAAGGCGCGCGCGCCGCTGTTGTGGCGGGCAATATCGCCTGTAGGGCTTGGGTCAGGGCAGGATCATTCCAGGTGGCTAGCAGCCGCTCGAACAGGGCGCGGCGCTCGGGCGCTGCTTCCAGCCACAGCAGGAAACGGCGGCGCGAGAGTTCATCCAACGGCTGCTCGCTGAGTTGTTCCAGCCATTCGGCGGCGCGCAGATAATCATCGTCGCTATAAGTATTTACAGGTTTGTTGTTCATAAAGCAGGTAGCCGTGGGAATTCTTAATTTTGGACGCCAATTCAGTTGGCGTTGTAGCTATCAATAAACCGCTGCAGATCTGCCAGCGCGCGCGTCATATGCTTTTTGACGGCTTCTTCGCTCAGGTCCATGGCGGCGGCAATCTGCTCGCGTGTTTCACCCTGCAAGCGGCGGCGGATCAGGACTTCGCGCCGCTGCTTGGGCATTGTTACCAGAAACTCTTCGAACAGGCGCGCCCGCTGCGTTTGGCTGGTATGTTCTTCCGGACAGGGTTTGGGGCAGTGCAAGTCGTCGATGTCATCCAGTGTCAGGGTTTGGTGTTTGGGGCGCGCAAGTACCAGATTGCGGGCGATACGCACGGCGTACGCCAGTGGATTGCGCAGGGGTTGGGAGCGCGCCTGTTCGATCACGCGCAGGATGGATTCCTGGTAAATATCGGCAACATCGCTACTGTTCGGTGTAATTTTGCGGATATAACGTTTGAGCGGCCCGCTACTGGAGGTCAAGCGCTCATCCAGTTCCGATTCAGGGCTGAGGGGATTGGGCATTGCTGGCGTCTCGCTGCTAACTAGCGCGCCAGCATAAGAAAATAATATGACAATTTAATGAGTCGCCGGCGACATCCGGCTACCAGCTCCCGTTCGCTGGTTGATCCGGATTAGATAGATACGGATTCCAGTTCTTGCCAGCGGATTTTGTCGCTGTGATGTAACAGGCGCATACGCCCCTGATGGTCTTCCACCAGCGCGGTGCAGTTTTCAATCCAGTCGCCGCAATTGGCGTAACGCAGTCCACCTTCTTCACGCAGCGCCGGGTAGTGGATATGGCCGCACACCACGCCGTCGTAGCCGCGCCGTTTTGCCTCGGCAATCGCTTCGCGCTCGTAGGTTTCGATCGCCGCCTTGGCGCCTTTGATATTACTTTTGATCAGGCCCGCGAGGGAAAAATAGGGTTTGCCCATCCACTTGCGCAACCGGTTTGACCAGCGGTTGATAAACAGCAGCAGCTCATAACCATGGTCGCCAATCACCCGCTTCAACCAGCTATGGTTGATGTAAGCATCCATCGCATCGCCGTGCATGATCAGCAACCGCTTGCCATCAGCAGTGACATATTCGTGTTCCTGCGCGATTTCAATCGGCCCAAATAACTGGCCGCTGAAATGGCGGATAGGTTCGTCGTGGTTGCCCGGTACGTAGACCACACGCACGCCTTTGGCGGCGAGCTCATGAAACTTCAGCATCACCTGATAATGCTTTTGCGGCCAGCAGAAGCGGCGTTTGAGCGACCATAAATCCACGATATCGCCCACCAGATACAAGGTGTCGCAGTGGATGTGGTTGAGGAAATCGAGCAGGTAGTCGACCTTGCTATCGCGAAAGCCCAGGTGGATGTCGGAAATCCACACGGTGCGGGCACTCATCAAATGGCTGGTGGGTTTGGGAGAGGTTACAGCGGCTGGGTCATGAAAATCGCTGCTGGCAGCGGTGGCGGATAAGGATGCAGCAAGGGCATTGGCTGGAGGAGTCATAATGCGTTTCCATGGCTGTTTCGCGCAAGTCTGCGCTGGACATGTGACGAAAACGCAACATTTTGATGAATCTTGGGTGACAGCTAGCTCGCTTTATGGATTTCAACCGGGGTGTTGGCTTGATCTTGCATCAGCCACTCCAGCACGGCCTGGCGGCTTTCCAGCATTTCCTGGTAGGTTTGCAAAACCACCGGGTTGGGATTGACCTGCTGCTGCAAGTGGTCGATACGCGCAAGTAAAAAATCGATATCGTGCTGCACTTTTTCTGCAACTTCAGTGCTGTTAAATGCTTCTTTTCCGATATTTAGAATTGTCATAAGGCATTATCCTTGCTGATTTTGCCGCCAAACTTTTCGCATGACTCACGGCGGGATAATGGCCAGTTTCCCTGAAACCTATATGTGAAGATAGTCGCAATTCTCGCTAAAGCTTGTGCGATATTGCTTACAAATGGCGCTTAAGAACGCGCCGTTGTGCGTTCAGGCATGTTGTTTTTTTAGCAGTGTCAGGCTGAACAGTAAGGTGGCGGACAGTACGATGGCGGGGCCTGCCGGGCTGTCCCACCAGTAAGAAGCGGTGAGTCCAGCCAGTACGGCGACAACCCCGAGCAGGCTGGAGACTATCGCCATTTGCTCGGGTGTATGGGTCAGGCGGCGGCTCGCGGCGGCGGGAATAATCAGGAGCGCGGTAATCAGCAACACACCGACCACTTTCATCGCAATCGCAATCACCAGGGCCATCAATAACATTAACGCCGTGCGCACCCGCGCAACCGGTACACCCTCTACCTGCGCCAGCTCCTCATGCATAGTAATGGCTAGCAGCGGGCGCCAGAGCCAGATCAATGCGCCGATCACCGCTACCGAAATGCCCCAAATACTGATGACGTCGGTGGTACTGACGGAGAGGATATCGCCAAATAAATAAGCCATAAGGTCGATGCGGTTGTCGCTAAATACGCTGACGCAAATAAGGCCGAGAGCGAGGGTCGAGTGAGACAAAATCCCCAGCAATGTATCTGTCGCGAGGAAGCGATTGTTTTGTAGCCCCACCAGGATCAGCGCCAGCAGCAGGCAGCCGAGGGCGATGGCGAGGTTGAGGTTGATATCCAACAGCAGGCCAAAGGTCACCCCGAGCAATGCCGAATGCGCAAGGGTATCGCCGAAATAAGCCATGCGGCGCCAAACCGCAAACGCGCCAAGCGGACCTGCAACCAGGGCGACGGCGATACCGGCCAGCAGGGCAGAAAGTAAAAAATCAGGCATGGTGGTCGTGTCCGCAGGAGCTGGTGTGCACATGGGCGCCGGGTTTGGCCTTGATGACATTGCCATGGGCATCGTGCTGGTGATCGTGGTGGTGGGTATAAATCGCCACTTGCGGTGGATTGGCGGTACCAATGGCTTCGCCAAAGAGCGCGAGATAAGCCGGGTCGTTAGTCACCTGTTCCGGGTGGCCCTCGCAGCAGACGTGCTGGTTTAGGCAGATCACCGTATCGGTAGTGGCCATCACCAAATGCAAATCGTGGGAAACCAGCAGTACCCCGCACTGGCGACGGTTGCGGATTTCGTTGATCAGCGCGTAGAGCGCCGATTGCCCGGTTACATCCACGCCCTGCACCGGCTCATCTAGTACGAGCAGTTGCGGGTCGCGCAGCAGCGCACGCGCCAATAACACGCGCTGGGTTTCGCCGCCGGAGAGGGATTGCATGGGCATTTTGATGAGTTTATCGATGCCGGTGAGTTCCAGTATTTCTCCCAGATCCGCGCGCGGTTTACCGCCCAAAGCGAGAAAGCGCGCGACGGTCAGCGGCAGGCTGGGCTCGAGATGCAGTTTTTGCGGCATGTAGCCGATGCGTAAATCCGGCGCCTTGATGAGTTCGCCTTCGTCGGCCTTGATCAACCCCAACACCGCGCGTACCAATGTGGTTTTACCGGCGCCATTGGGGCCAATCAGGGTGACAATCTTGCCCGCCTGCAGCGTTAAATCGGCGCGTTGCAAAATCTGGCGACCGTTGCGGGTGACGCCCAATCCGCGCGCTTTGATCAGGAAGTCACGCATGTTGATGTCCATGCTCATGCACAGGATGTTCAGAATTGCCTGCGCAATTGGCACACAGGCCGGACACTTCCAGCGACTGGCTCTCCACCACAAAGCCGGCGTCCTGTGCGACCCCGATAATCTGTTGGCTAAGCGCTGGCTGGTTCAGTTCTATGGCGATCCCACAGGCGCGGCAAATCAAAAAGTGGCTCTGGTGTTTGGTGGTGGGCGATGGGCAGCCGATAAACGCGTTAAGCACATTAATGCGATGAATCAGACCCTGCTCAAGGAGAAAATCCAGCGCGCGGTACACCGTCGGCGGGGCTACACGACGGGTATTGGCCTTGGCCAGCATTTCCATCAGCGTGTAAGCGCCGAGCGGTTTATGGTTCTGCCAGATCAGTTCCAACACTTGCAGGCGCAAGTCCGTCAGCCGCACGCCGCGCCCCAGGCAGACTTGTCGGGCAGCTTCAAGTGCATCGCTGATGCAATGGTCATGGTCGTGATGGCTACAGGCGATGGGCGTGTGTTCCATAAATAGCTCGGCTGGGTGGCCCGAAGTGGGCAACAAAAGGGCACTGGAAAATATCGACTATGTTACTATATAACCTTTGTGTCTGGCATGGTTTTCACGGGATCGATTATGGGGTTTGGCGGTATTTCTTTGCGGCGCAGTTTGGCGCTTATCGCTCTGGCATTAACTGTGTTTTTATCAGTGGCGATGCCAGCGCAGGCTAAATTGCAGGTGGTCGCGAGCATCAAACCCTTGGCATTGATCGCCCGGGAGGTCGCGGGTGATCAGGCTGAAGTTACCACTTTGCTGCCCATTACTGCATCGCCTCATGATTATCCGCTCAAAATGTCTGATCACCAGCGCTTGCGGACGGCTGATCTGGTGGTATGGGTTGGTCCTGAATTGGAAAGTTTCCTCGCTCGTCCGCTAGCGAATATCGCCGCAGACAAGCAGCTCGCCAGTTACCAATTGCCCAATCTTTATTGGCCGGTGGAGGATACCAGTGACCATCATCACGATCACGGCAGCCATGCCCATGTCGGTAAGGACCCGCATATTTGGCTGGATCCGCGCAATGCGGTGGTAATAGCCCAGGCAATCGCCAGCCGTTTAGGGCAACAACAGCCGCAATTAGCCGCGCAATTTCGCGCTAATGCGCAGCGATTTGCCGCCTCGGTAGAAGAAGTCGATCAGCAGATCGCCCAGCAACTCGACGGTGTAAAAGACGTGGGGTTTGCGGTTTATCACGAGGGTTATGCACACTTTGTCGGGCGTTACGGTTTGCACCAGGTCGCGTACGTGACCTACACCCCCGAACGCCGTCCGGGCGCAAAACACCTGAAGGAACTGCGCGAAGTGCTGGCGAAAGAGGGCGAGTGTTTGTTTATGGAGCCGCACTATAGCGCCCAGGGTATGGAAGAGATGGCCGCCACGCTCAACTTGCGTATCGGTTTATTGGATTCGATCGGCGACCAAAACGTATCCAGCTATCAACAGCTGTTACAACAACTCAGCCAGAGCTTTCTAGCTTGCCTTACGGATCGGCGTGACCGTTGAAGCATAGAGCGGTTTGCGCATATTGACGTTGCGTTCGGCCAGCATATCCAGTTGGCGCTCATTCAGCTCACCGACAAACGCATCATAGTGCTGCCGTATATCCTTATCGACCGACGAACCTGCATCGCGCAGTAGGGTCAACATGCCTTCCGGCGTTGCCATACGGTGACGCACCCCGGTTTTCTGGTAAACACAATTCGCCAATTGTTGCATGCGGAATATGCCAGATTGGGAAAAGATCAAGGCATCCATCGCGACCTCCAAAGCAATTAAAAAGTGGCATTAAAAACCATTAGCTAACTTTTTACAGGAGAGAGGTTCTCTCAAATGTGGCTCTAGTAGTGATTCTAGGTTAATAAATGAACAGAGCGAGGGGCTTAGCTGCCAGTTTTTGGCAAATTGCAAATTTGTGACCGAGATAAAAAAAGAGCCCTGCAGTGATTTTTAAAAAAATCGCATGCAGGGCTAATACACGAGGAGAAAATAAGGGAGATAGTCCAAACAAAACAACAGCTTAAAGAAAGCTCACTGCAGCGGAGACTAACCGCTGCGGCTACAACTTAAAGGGCAAACTCTTGAGCCAGCTTAGCTTCCAGCTTTTGTTCGAGCTTGGCGTTAGCCTGCTCATTCAATACGTCCGTTTTTGCAGCCAGTTCATCAGCAATACGCGCGTCGGCGTCTTCTTGAGTCTCAACCCAAGCTGTCTTAACGCCTACATCGGCAGCAGCCAGGGTTAATTGGGGGTTAGTGGCCTCGTCGGCAAAAGCGCCGGTGGCGGTCAGTACTAGAGTTGCAAATATCAGTGCGGTCTTTTTCATCGTGGGTTCCTCCGATGGTTTCAAATCCAGTTGCCTTTTGAGCAACCTTTCTGTTTGGGTTAGGTTTACTCGGTAGCAAAATGGATCTGGGTGTTTCCTTTCTGTTACCTTATGTAACGCATAGTAACAGATTTTTTTGTTTTGACTAGCAGTTAGTTAAAATTTTTAGTTATTGAAACCAATAAAATGTGAATAAATACCGAAAGTTATGATTAAAAACTCATTTTTATTTGAGATATGGCGCGCGGTAACACGTTTTCGGATTGGTAACACTTTTGCTGCGCGCAGCATCCAATGTGTTACCTGCCAATGTAGATAGAAGGTATTACAGCCCGGTTAAAGAAGGCTTTGGTGTATCCTTCGGCCATCAAAACCGCCTTAATTGCAGACATTTACTATGACCCAGACCCAAACGAACCAGGCGCCCTTAGTGCTTGTTGATGGTTCTTCTTATCTTTATCGCGCCTACCACGCGTTACCGCCCCTGACTAACTCCAAAGGCCAGCCTACAGGCGCGGTTAAAGGAGTGATCAGCATGATGCGCCGGCTGCTGAAGGATTATCCGAATAGCCCCATCGCAGTTATTTTCGATGCCAAGGGCAAGACCTTCCGCGATGAGATTTTTGCCGAATACAAGGCCAATCGCCCGCCTATGCCCGACGATTTGCGCCCGCAGGTGCAGCCTATTCACGACATCGTGCAGGCAATGGGGTTGCCATTACTGGTGGTTGAAGGCGTTGAAGCGGATGATGTGATTGGCACGCTTGCGCGACAGGCGACCGAGCGGCAATTGCCAGTGGTTATCTCCACTGGCGATAAAGATATGGCGCAGTTGGTAAATGAGCATGTCACGCTGGTCAATACCATGACCGAAACTGTGCTGGATATCCCCGGTGTAAATGCCAAATACGGTTTTGGGCCGGAATTAATGATCGATTACCTCGCACTTATGGGTGATAAGGTCGACAACATACCCGGCGTGCCCGGTGTGGGTGAAAAAACCGCGCAGGGATTAATCCAGGGTATGGGTGGTTTGGATGCGATCTACGCTGATTTGGAAAAAGTGCGCACGCTGTCATTTCGCGGTGCGAAAACAATGCCCGAAAAATTAATCGAACATCGCGAGATGGCGTACCTGTCCTATCTGCTCGCCACAATTAAAACCGATGTGGAATTGGCTATTGCTCCCGAGTCCATTCATTGCGGCCAGTCCGATAAAAATCGCTTGCGCGAATTATTCGACGAGTTGGAATTTAAAGGTTGGGTAAAAGAAATAGACGATGAAAAAATAGCAGCGCCCGCCGCTGCTGCATTGCCTTTGTCATGTGACGAAAAAGCCTCTGAAGGAAACGTGGCTGATGTAAGTGTCAATTCGCAAGCGACTAATGAAATTGTGTCGCCAGCTGTGACGGTTCAGTACGACATTATTACCGATAAAAATATATTTGCTGATTGGCTCGAGCGTTTGCACCAGGCGACAGAGTTTTCGTTTGACACGGAAACTACAGCGCTGGAAATTATGGATGCAAAAATTGTCGGCGTTAATTTTGCAATTGCAGCGGGCGTTGCTGCTTATGTTCCCTGCGGTCACGATTACATGGGTGCACCCGAACAATTGCCATTGGAATGGGTGCTCGAACAATTAAAGCCAATTTTGGAGAATGCCAACAAAATAAAAATTGGCCAAAATTTAAAATATGATCGCAGTGTATTGCTCAATTACGGTATTGAATTGCGCGGTATTGCCTTCGATACCATGCTCGAATCCTATGTGTGGAATTCCATTGGCAGTCGCCACAATATGGATGACCTCGCCCAGAATTATCTCGACTACAAAACAGTCACTTTTGAGGAAATAGCGGGCAAAGGTGCAAAGCAGCTCACGTTTAATCAACTAAAAATTGAAGACGCCGGGCACTATGCCGCTGAAGATGCGGATATCACTTTGCGTTTGCATCAATTTTTTTGGCCGCAATTGGAAAAAATTCCGTCTTTAAAATCGGTGTTCGACTCTATTGAAATGCCGCTGGTACCAGTGCTCTCGCGCATTGAACGCAATGGCGCATTGGTTGATGCGAATTTACTTGGCAAGCAGAGCATTGAATTGGGTGAGCGTTTAATTCAATTGGAGCGCAAAGCATATGAAATTGCGGGGCAAGAATTTAATTTGAGTTCGCCCAAACAACTTGGTGTGATTTTATTTGAGCAACAAAAGTTACCGGTATTGAAAAAAACACCGACGGGTACTCCCTCCACCGCTGAAGAAGTTTTGCAAGAATTGGCGTTGGATTATCCACTTCCTAAAGTGTTGATGGAGTATCGCGGCCTTGCGAAACTAAAATCCACTTATACCGATAAATTGCCGCTGGTTATCAACAAGCGCACTGGCCGCATACATACAAGCTATCATCAGGCAGTTGCGGCGACCGGGCGCTTATCATCGCAAGATCCGAACTTGCAAAATATTCCAATTAAAACCGAAGAAGGGCGACGCATTCGCCAGGCGTTTATTGCGCCTCAGGGTTATAAGTTGGTCGCGGCGGATTATTCGCAAATTGAATTGCGCATCATGGCGCATCTGTCAGATGACGCCGGTTTGTTGAGTGCCTTTGAAAAAGGTCTGGATGTGCATCGCGCAACCGCCGCTGAAGTATTTGGGGTGGGATTGGATGGTGTTACCTCAGAAATGCGCCGCAGCGCCAAGGCGATTAATTTCGGTTTGATCTACGGCATGTCGGCATTTGGCCTTGCAAAACAATTGCGCGTAGGTCGCAACGAAGCGCAGCAATATATAGATCGCTACTTCGAGCGCTATCCGGGTGTACAGCGCTATATGAACAATATTCGCGCGCTTGCCCACGAGCAGGGTTATGTCGAAACTATTTTTGGTCGCCGCTTATATTTGCCGGACATCAATGCCAAAAATAAAAACCTGCAAATGGGCGCCGAGCGCACGGCGATCAATGCGCCCATGCAAGGTACCGCCGCCGACATTATTAAAACCGCCATGATCAAAGTGCAGGCCTGGCTCGACAAGGAGCAGCTGGATGCAAAAATCATCATGCAGGTTCACGATGAACTGGTGTTGGAAGTGGCCGAATCACAATTGGATAAAGTTCGCGCAGGGTTGATTGAGCGCATGTCAGCGGCTGCATCGTTAAAGGTGCCTTTATTGGTGGAAGCAGGTGTGGGCGATAACTGGGATGAGGCGCATTGATCCATGTAGCACATGGAATGTGATCGCAAGCACAGTGAAACTGAATGGATTCTTAACGAGTGTTCAGGTGAACGCCTGGTTGGCTTTTGAACAGCCGGCATTAAGGCAGTTAACTCTTTGTTTTATAAGCTTTTATAAAATTGACAAAAAATTGTGCAAATTTTTTAAAAATAGGTTGAACTTATTCGGAGGGGGGTGAGTCTCAGTAATGTGTGTTTTACGATCATGAGCTAACTCCTCCCCTAATGGCATTTAAGCCAGCTGAGCGAAAAGATTGCTAAGCCAACCCCGATAATATCGGGGTTTTTTTTGCCTGTAATTTGGCCTGGCGAATGCAAGCTTGGAGGGCAATTGTGCAAAAACTGTTGCAGTTACAAAGCTTTACGTTTTTTCCTGAACTTTCTTTTAAGCTCCTTAGTCATAGTTACAACTTGTTCATGGAGCTTTATTTTTTCTAGTTTGTCCTTTCTCTTAGTCTTTGACCTAGCCCATCTGGCATCACCCCAAGGGTGCCAGTTCTTTTCCGATGATTTATTAAATCATCGGATTTTTTCTATTGGGGATCGCTTCCTTCAATCAACTCTTGTTCTGGCGCCAACCAGGATTGCAGCTTCGCCTTCAGCTCATCGAGCCCGGCATATTTCAATGCTGAAAAGCACTGGATGCTGACCAACTGGTCGAGGCGCGCTTGCTTGAGTTGCTTCTGTACCGCGAACAGCGAATTGTTAGCCTGCATGCGGCTGAGCTTGTCGGCCTTGGTGAGCAGAATATGTACCGGCATATTGCCGCGAATAGCCCAGTCCAGCATGGTGGTATCGAATTCCTGTAATGGGTGGCGGATATCCATTAACAATATCAAGCCTTTCAGGCATTGGCGCTTTTGCAGGTATTCGGACAAATCGCGCTGCCATTTGTCTTTTTGCTCACGCGATACCTTGGCATAACCATAGCCGGGGAGATCCACGAGGCGTTGATTCTCTCCGACATTAAAGAAGTTGATCAGTTGGGTGCGGCCGGGTGTTTTGCTGGTGCGCGCCAGTTTTTGATTGGTTAAGGCATTGATGGCGCTGGATTTACCTGCATTGGAACGGCCCGCGAAGGCGACCTCGGCGCCGGTTTCGGGCGGGCATTCGCGGATGCTCGGAGCGCTCTTGGTGAAGTAAGCCTTGGTAAAAACGATATCGGTCAAGATAATAACCCTTCAAAATAGTGTGTTATTAGCGCGTTGGTAATATAATGCCGCCGCTTTTACCGGCCGCTGTGCGCGCCAAAAGCAGGATTCATGCGGAATCAAGTGGAATTAACGGTGCGATTGTAGCTTGTTGACCTGTCATTAAGCGAACCATCGGCTAAATTCCTACGTATACTTGCCAGTAAAGACGCACGCATAACAATCAGATTCATAGATCAATCGGATTAGCCAATGAAACATATCGTAAGAAATGCACTTTTATCTTTGGGCTTGGTTGCTGTTGCGCAGGGCGCTATGGCGGCTGGAGATGCTGCCGCTGGTGCAACCAAAGCAGCTGTTTGCGGCGCATGCCATGGTGCAGACGGCAATAGCCTGATGGGAACCTTCCCGAAATTGGCTGGTTTGGGTGAGCGCTACCTGTTGAAGCAAATGACTGACATCCAGGCGTGGGATCTGGAAAAAGACGCGGAGAAAAAGGCCAAAACCGGCCGTGCCGTGGTTGAAATGACCGGCCAGCTCGCCAACCTGAGCAAACAGGATCTGGCGGATATAGCCGCTCACTTTGCCAGCCAGACTACCCAATTGTCCGGCTCCAAGAAAATCGAAGTACAAGTCAATTCAGGTATCAAAGTGGATGGTCTGGAACTGGGCGAGCGTATTTATCGCGCTGGTAATCCAACTACTGGTGTACCGGCCTGTACCGGCTGCCATGCACCGGATGGCAAGGGCAATATTCCCGCCGGCTTCCCTCGTTTGAGCGGCCAACATCCTGAATATATAGAGAAGCAACTGCGTGCCTTCCGCGCGGGTGATCGCACCAATGATGGCGATCAGGCGATCATGCGTTCAGTGGCCGACAAGTTGAACGACGCAGAAATTGTTGCGCTGGCCAACTTTATTGCGGGCTTGAATTAACCCGCAACATTGGGTTAATGAAATAGAAAAGGCGACCTTGGTCGCCTTTTTTGTATCTCTACTTTACAGATTTGAGCGCGGGCTGGAGAATCCGGCCCCAGATTGGGAACTTGGATGACATTTGCGTGACTAATGCCGCAGTTATCCAACCAAACTCATGATTTACACACATATCTATTCACAATAAGAGTACGAGGAGCAAGTTATGCGTATTTTGGCAGCCCTG
>DATIGS010000284.1:0-10527 GCA_035481425.1 Cellvibrio sp.
GGATGCACCGGCGCCGATTCCACTTTGCCGATCAGGCGTGCTACACCTAATTTAGCGGTATCGCAGGCGATTTGGACCTGGCGGATCAGGTTGAACTGGTCGGGCGCAAGGCGAGAATTTAACAATACCGATACATCATACTTTTTCGCTTCGGCATGCGCCGCGCCCTTATCGAGGATCGCATTGAGGTTGTTGAGGGCTTTGGTGAATTGCACCACGGTGAGTTCGTAGAACATGAGGTTCTCCTTGATTGGATGGGCTAACACGACAGTTGTCGAGCAAGCGACTTGGGGCTTGGAAGGCCGCTATTCAACCCGATACAGGAAAAAGCCCGTAAAACCAGCGCAAGAAAATGTAAAGCTGGCGGGTTTTGGGGGATTTTTGATTGCGTTGTTTTTGTTCGAAATTATATAGTTCACTTGATTAATCAATGACTTAGCAAAGGCACCCACTCTATGCCCCACAATATCAGCCTCATTACTACCATTGCTGTAGGTCTTGGCCTGGCCATGATTTTCGGCTTTCTTGTCACCCGCTTACGCATGCCGCCGCTGGTGGGTTATTTGCTGGCCGGAATTATTGTCGGCCCTTATACCCCCGGGTTTGTGGCCGATATGGAACTCGCCGGCCAGCTCGCTGAAATCGGCGTGATATTGCTGATGTTTGGCGTCGGCCTGCATTTTTCGATCAATGATTTGCTCGCAGTGAAACGCATCGCCATCCCCGGTGCGCTGGTGCAAATTGCCGCTGCCACTGCTTTGGGCGCTGGTGCTGCGCTCTGGTGGGGTTGGAGTTCGGGGGAGGCATTGGTGTTTGGCCTAGCCCTCTCAGTTGCCAGTACCGTGGTATTGCTCAAAGCCTTGGAAGCGCGCGGCGTTATCGACAGCATCAACGGCAAAATTGCCGTCGGCTGGCTGGTAGTTGAAGACCTGGTGATGGTGTTGGTGCTGGTGCTATTGCCCGCCTTTGCTGTATTGCTTGGCGGCACTGCCAGCGGTTCTACATCGAACGATCCCAACATCACGATGACGATCCTGATAACCATTGGCAAAGTCATCGCTTTTATTGCGTTTATGCTGGTGGTGGGCAAACGCCTGTTGCCGAAACTGCTGTGGTGGGTGGCCGGAACCGGTTCGCGCGAGCTGTTCAGCCTGTGTGTGATTGCCACTGCCGTAGGCGTGGCCTATGGCTCAGCTGCACTCTTTGATGTTTCCTTCGCGTTGGGTGCATTTTTTGCGGGCACGATGCTGCGTGAGTCTGAATTCAGCCACCGCGCCGCGGATGAATCCCTGCCCCTGCGCGATGCGTTTGCCGTTCTGTTCTTTGTCTCGGTGGGTATGTTGTTCGACTTCCACATCCTTATCGAGGAACCGATCAAAGTCCTGATTGTGGTCGCCATCATTATGCTGGGCAAAACCCTGGTGGCAGTTGCATTGGTGCTGGCGTTTCGCTACCCGCTCAATACCGCGCTTACGGTGGGGGCGAGCCTCGCCCAGATTGGTGAGTTCTCGTTTATTCTCGCCACTGTGAGTATGAGTTTGGGTTTGATGGATGCTACAGCCAAAAACCTGATCCTGGCTGGCGCGCTGGCGTCCATCGCGCTGAACTCGGTTATTTTTGCCAGTATTGAGCCGCTGCAAAAATGGATCCGCGCCCGCTCGGCCTACGCTCGCTCGCTCGAAACGCGCGAAGACCCACTCGCCGTACTGCCGATGAGCACTGACGAGGCCTTCTTATCTGGCCAGGCGGTGCTGGTGGGTTATGGCCGCGTTGGCCGTCGCATCGCCCGTATCCTGGACGAAAAACAAATCCCCTATGTGGTGGCCGACACCAACCGCGAGGTTGTCGAAAAACTGCGTAGTAAGAATATCCCTGCCGTCTGTGGCGATGCGGCTGACCCTAATGTGTTGATCCAGGCACATATCGCCAAGGCCGGCATGTTGATCGCAGCAACCTCCAGCACCTTCCATGTGCGGCAAATGGTTGAAACGGCGCGCACGCTCAATCCGAAAATTGAAATTGTTATCCGCACGCACAATGAGGAAGAAGCCGAGCTTTGGACCAAAGAGAAAATTGGCAAAGTTTTCCTGAGCGAACAGCAACTGGCGGAAGGAATGGGTCGGCATGTGTTGCATCGCATGGGCAAGGACGACCAGCCGCACATAACGCACTCGCACTAAGCGGCAAATATTTTTTACTGCAATAAAAAACGGGCTGGATGCCATCATCCAGCCCGTTTTTCTTATCACCAAAGCCCCTTCCCGTTTTGGTTTACTGGGCTCCGGCAGCATCAATCGCATCTTCCACTTCTTGTGGCGACAGGATTTTTTGCGTCTCTTGCGCAGGTCTCGAGTCAAACGGCGTAGCATTTTTCATCAGATGGCTACTATCAATCCCCGCGCCACTTCCCAAGGCTTCTGCCACCGCTTTTTTCAGCACGATAATCGCAATACGACGGTTAATCGGCTCATTGGGTTTATCGATAATCAACGGCGCTGCTGACCCCATGCCTTGCACCGTAGCCACTTTCCCTTCGGGATAAGTGCCTTCGAGCAGTGCCCGACGCGCCGCATTGGCGCGGTCGGCTGACAGCTCCCAGTTGGTATAGGTTGCACCCACCCCATAAGGAGTGGAATCAGTATGACCGGTGACGCTGATCTTGTTTTGCACCTTGTTCAGGATCGGCGCGAGCGCGTGCAATACATCGGACGACCACTTCTGCAAGTTCGCACTACCCACATCAAACATCGGGCGCTGGTCTTTATCGACAATCTGGATACGCAGACCCAGCGCGGTGAAATCGATAAGGATTTGATCCTTGATCTGCTGGAATACCGAATCAAGCGAATTGATTTCGGTCTCCAATTGTTTTTTCAACTCTTCCAATTGCTGCGACTCAATGCGCTCCATTTCCTTTTTAAGCTCATCTTCGGTCATATCCTTGATGTCGCGATTGGTCGCCTCCTGGTCATTGGCGGCTTCATCATTGGGATCATCGGCCTCGGTTTGTTTGAGCGGCTGGTCCTGGGTAATGATGCCCAGGTTCGCACCGCCCTCACCTACAACATATTCGCTGCCGGGATCTTGAAAGTGTGCGGCTATAGCTTTCTGCTCTTCGGTAGAAGTACTGCCTAATAACCACATCAATAAGAAGAACGCCATCATGGCGGTCATAAAGTCAGCCAGAGCCACTTTCCAGGAGCCGCCATGGTGCCCATGGCCATGCCCCTTTTTCTTCTTGATGATGATGGGTTGTGCGCCCTTTTCCATATATCGATAACCTTACTTCTTGCTGGCGCGATATTGTTCTTCCAGCTCTTTAAAGCTGGGGCGCACGCTATGGAACAGGACTTTACGGCCGAACTCCACCGCCACCTGTGGCGGTACACCGTTCATGGAGGCAACCAGCACGGCTTTAACACATTCATAAGCGCGCGACTCATCGCGCACCTTGCCATTCAAATAAGAAGCGAACGGGCCGATAAAACCATACGCAAACAAAATCCCGAGCAGGGTTCCCACCAATGCCGCTGCCACTGAGGCACCAATTTCAGATGGAGGGCCACCAATCTTGCTCATGGTAATCACCACCCCCAGTACCGCCGCAACAATACCGAAGCCAGGCAAGCCATCGGCCGCATTCTGGATCGCACCGGGAATGACACTCGCCTCCTGATGATGACCATCAAGCTCCTGCTCCATCAGCGCTTCCAATTCGTGCGGCGCCATATTGCCCGCCACCATAATGCGTAGGTAATCGCAGATAAACTCGACGATGTGATGGTCTTTCAAAATCTCGGGATAGTTGGCAAACAGCGGACTAGTCTCTGGCTCTTCAATATCACCCTCGATGGCCATCAAACCTTCGCGGCGGGTTTTATTGAGGATGTCATACAGCAGGGTCAGCAGTTCAAGATAAAACGTTTTGTTGAATTTCGATGGCGTCATCAGCGCTCCGGCTGACTTCACTACACCTATGGTGACTGACAGCGGGTTACCGATGATCATCGCACCCAGGGATGCACCGCAAATAATCAACACTTCAATCGGCGACATGAGCGCCATCGGATTACCGCCGTGGATGACGAAGCCGCCAACCACGCAGCCCAAGACGACGATAATCCCCAAAATAATATTCACGCAGCGATCCTCAATATAAAAACGGCCGGCATACAAAATGGCCCAAAACGGAAAACAAAATGAACCGGGCGGCAATAGTGATTAAATTATCGGCAGCCAGCCCAGAGCAAGAAACATCAGCACGGTTTGAGTATAGGCAGGTTGATTTGAGGTTCAAGCAAGCACAATGAATTGCGCGCAATTGACCTGCAAAGGGTGATCACCCACACTGGTGCGCCTTGGATACCGACACACAAAAGACTTAATCGGCCAGTCGGCCAGAAGCTAAAGGTTATGCCTATGAAAATTGATGAACTTTCTCCCGCTCAGCAACAAGCATTGGAAGCCGCCGCATTTCGTCGCCTGTTGGAGCATTTGGATAGCCGCAAGGATGTACAAAATATCGACCTGATGAATCTCGCCGGTTTCTGCCGCAATTGTTTAAGCAAATGGTATGTCGCCGCGGCGAAATCAGAGGAGATCGAGTTGGATTATGACGATGCCCGCACACGCGTTTATGGCATGCCCTACGCCGAGTGGAAGGAAAAATACCAGAGCGAGGCGAGCGCGGCGCAGCTGCAACAATTCCAGCAATCAGCGGCTGCGCACGATAAATAACCGCGCCCTGAAGCCCAGCGCGGTGCAAACAGGCAGCCTATTATTTCAACTGATAGGCCGTAACAGTATTTTTAAAGAAGTTGGGGATAAACACCTGCCGGGTATTAGGGTCAAAACCTATGTCGGCGGTGTTGATCTTCTCCGCCTGGGAATCGATCAGTTGCTCAAGCTTGCCATTGCTGTAGACGTAATACACCAGGCCCGTCCAGCAGGAGACAATAAACTCGCCGCGCTCGGTCATCTCTATACCATCGATGTTTTGGGCAAAACCTTTCGCCATCACCAGCGGTTTTTTATCCGCGCCGACCAACAATAATTCCTTGCCCGCTCCCACAATCAAATTGGAGCCAAACACTTTCAGCCCGTTGGCGTTGGCGATGTTTTCCAAATACACACTGGCCACATCGCCTTCAATACGATGAACTTTGTTCGTACGGGTATCGGACACAAACACAATGCCGCTGGAATTAATCGTCACATCATTCAGGAACACCGAATCAGCAATCGGGATTTTTTTAACGATGGACTGCTTTTTGATGTCAATCACCACCACTTCGGTCAAATCGGCGACATACAAAAGATGGTTGTAGATCGCCATGCCTTTGGGCGCATTCAGGCCAGTGATCCATTCAGCATCAATCACTTCCCCTTCGGTGCTCAGTTTGGCGATGCCGCCTTTGCCATCAGCCACATTGCCTTCGCCATCAATTAGCGAGACAAACAGATAGGTATCTTTTTTATCAAGCACATACAGGACAGATTCAGGGGTAGGTAAATCGGGGGTTTGCCAGATTTGCTCCAGCGAACGCTGAGCCTGGGCAGGTGCAGCAAGTGCCGCAAAGAAAAGGAATATGCCAACCAATCTATAGTGTTGTTTCATTACATGACCTCATTGTTATTGTGTGTAACTATTTTTATGTACCGGGTTTTATTAACCAGGTTTTATTTGCCGTGTGAATCCATTCACTATTTTTGTAACCATAGCCTATGTTGCCATTGGCTATTAATTCATCGCAAAACTTTTTACATAACCTTGCGGTGCATCAACAGCGAGCACCCAATCGTTCAAGGTCGGCAGCGAAATCATTGCACTCCATCCGCTCAGGCTCTACCCTAGCAACAGATTTGAATAACACTCAGCAGCGCTTACTTATACCCCTAACAAATCCAATAACTTATGAAGACCAGTGCCGATATGCATGCACCAAAAACCAAAGCCACCATCAAAGACGTTGCCAAACTGGCTGGTGTCTCTTTTAAAACCGTTTCGCGGGTGATCAATAAAGAGGGAACCGTGGGGCAGGAGCTGCAGGAAAAGGTGATGCAGGCAGTCAAAGCGCTGAACTACCAGCCCAACTTGTCTGCGCGCTTGCTACGCGGTGCGGCCTCATCCATTGGTTTTATTTACGACAACCCCAACAGCAACTATGTGATCGATATGCAAAAGGGAATTCTGGGGGAATGCCGCCGCCAGGGTTATGAGCTGGTGATCCACCCCTGCAACTCCAAAGCCGATGACATTATCGAAGAAGTGCTCAATATGGTGGACCGCAGCCAGGTCGGCGGGCTGGTGTTGACCCCTCCCATGTCTGAAATGCCCGAAGTCCTCTCTGCACTGGGAAAGCGCAAGATTCCGTTTGTGCGCATCCTTTCCGGTTCACAAGCACCGGATAAAAAAGGCCCGTGCATTTTTATCGATGACCGCACTGCCGCGTACAAAATTACCCAATACCTGATCGATTTGGGCCATAAAGCCATCGCCTTCTTAAGCGGTGAAGAAACCCACAAATCAACCGTCGAGCGTTTGGAAGGCTACAAGGCCGCGCTCAAAGCCAATAAAATTGTGCTGGATAAAAAATTAATCCTGCCCGGCGAATATTCATTTGAATCCGGGGTAAAACGCACCCGCCAATTACTTTCATCCAATTTAAAACCGACTGCGGTATTTGCGTGTAACGATGAAATCGCAGCGGGCACCTTGTTCGCCGCGCGCATCCAGGGTGTAGATGTACCGCAGCAATTATCCATCGTCGGTTTCGAAGATAGCCCCTTCTCCCGCCAAGCCTGGCCCAACCTGACTACCGCACAACAACCCAACACCACCATCGCCGAGCGCGCAACCGGATTATTGATCGACACCATCCGCGCTAATCGCGAAGTAGAGAGCGAAGGTTTTTATCCGCAATTAATTGTGCGCGACTCAACTTGCCCTGCTCCCAGTAAGCGTTAGTTGCGCGGCATAAATATTGCCTTGCAAAAATAACCTGAGCCTTAAATTCAAACCATTGCCCTCACCAAAACGGTAACAATGGATTTATATACTCAGCCCGATTTAAAGGAATCGGTAAGCGTTTAATATCCCTACATAGAAAGGATCCCTATGACTTTTCGATATGACATTAATGGTCTGCGAGCCATCGCAGTAATTGCAGTTGTATTGTTTCATTTCAACCCTCTCTGGGTTCCGGGCGGATTTGCCGGTGTCGATGTCTTCTTCGTTATCTCCGGCTTTTTGATGACGGGAATTATCTTTAAAGGTTTGGAAAATAATTCCTTCAGCCTGTTTAAATTTTATGTTGCCCGCGCCAACCGGATTATTCCCGCGATGGCGGTGTTGTGCCTGGCCATGCTGGTGTTTGGCTGGTTCTATTTGTCGCCAGTGGATTATCCCCGGCTTGGAAAAGATGTAGCGAGCAGCCTGGGATTTCTTTCCAATTTTTTTTACGCGCGTGAGTTCGGCTATTTTGAACAGGGCATCCACGAAAAATGGCTGTTGCATACATGGTCGCTATCTGTCGAATGGCAGTTCTATATTATTTTTCCTATCGCGTTATTGATTCTAAAAACATTTTTTTCCCAGCTACAACTCAAGCGATTACTCGTCCTTGGAACTATTTTATTATTTGGTTTTAGTGTTTTCGCCACTGCAGAATGGCCAAGGTCAGCCTACTATTTATTACCCACCAGAGCATGGGAAATGATGTTTGGTGGTATCGCCTATTTTTATCCATTGCTATTAAAAGACAGTCAGAAAAAATACGTTGAGTGGATGGGTATCGCGTTAATCATCAGCTCTTACGCACTCATTTCCAGTTCAACTCCCTGGCCTGGCCATTTGGCATTACTGCCCGTCCTTGGTGCATACCTCATTATTATTGCCAACAATCGGAACAGCATTTTTACCAATAACCCTCCTTTCCAATGGCTCGGAAAATGGTCTTATTCAATTTATTTATGGCATTGGCCCATCGTTGTTTTTGGCCATTATGTTGAAGTCGATCATTGGTGGGTTTACGGCATTCCCCTATCAATTTTATTTGGCTACCTCAGTTATACATTTATCGAACGTTACCAATGGCAGCCATTACAGGAATGGAAATCCGTAGGATTAGTAAAGCCCTTATGGATGGCAATGTTGATTGCAGGAACAGCATCTTTTGTCTATCTAACTGAAGGGGTTAAAGGGCATTACCCACCCGCTGTCGTAACCGCTTCCGATGAACAACTCAATAAAAACCCGCACCGCTGCATGATCGGACAAGCAGACAAAACGGAATCGCTAAAGCAGTGTTACATCGGCAATAAAGACAACATCAAAGCCCTGGTGATTGGCGATAGCCATGCCGACTCCGTAACCACCGCACTCACTTCAGAACTCGATTTAAAAGCTGAAGGTGCTGTTACGTTTATTCGCGCGAACTGTCCCTTTGTTATCAATGCAAAAGATAATAGAAACAGCGACATTTGCTATGAGGAAAACTTCTCACGCTTGGAGCAAGCGAAAAACTATGCAGGGACGCCCATCATTATTATCAGTAGATGGACCGCCTATATATACGGACAATCAGATCCTAAACGCATACGCAATGGCGACAACCGTGCATCCATGTATTTTGGAGAAGAAAAGTACATGGCTGAGGCTCAATTGCTACAGGAATTTTCCAAAAATCTCACAACAACGTTGTGCTCGCTCCCAAAAACATCGCCGAAATTCATCATGCAACCAGTACCAGAAATGGGCACAAATGTTCCGGCAACCATGACCAAAGCCTTGTTGTTTGGTGAAGAAAATATTGATTTATCCATTGAGGATGATCTTTATTTTGCAAGGAATTCTAATATCAGACGCATCATTTCCGATGCAGCCACCACCTGCAAAGCAGTGGTTTTAGATCCGTCGGAAATTTTATGCCAAAAGGGCCGCTGCATTGCAGACATTAATGGCAGGCCAATTTATTTTGATGGCGACCATTTAAATGAGTTTGGCAATAAATTATTAACGCCACTGTTTAATAAATATTTTTAGTGCATCGCCTTACCATTCCATACAGGTTTCATCTCCATATCAGGTTTCATCTCCATATCAGGTCTCATCCGCAACCGGCGTCTTGGGTTCGCGGATGGAACTGTTGCGGTCGAGCTGGAAGAAAATGCACGCAGCCACCATGCCGATAAGACCAATGGAAATATAAGTAGCATGAAATGCATCAATCACGGTTGCTTGCTGCAACCCACCCTCAGTGAACGCAGCCAGCAGGGCCGCCGCCATGGCGACACCCAGGCTTACTGACAACTGCATCATAACGGATAACAAACTATTACCACTGCTGGCAGTATCGTCGCCCAGGTCTTTCAAGGTGACTGTATTCATCGCCGAAAATTGAATGGAATTGAAAATCCCGAATACAAAAAACTGAATACACAGCCACCAGATGGGCGTGTCTTTTCCGATGAGCGCATAAGATGCAATGAGCAGTCCCACAATTAATGTATTCACCACCAGCACGCGCTGATATCCAAAATATTCCACAACACGATTCACAAATATTTTAGAAGTCATAGCACCAAGTGCCGTGGGAATCATCAATAAACCTGCATGCATGGGCGAGAAGCCCAGCACCAATTGCAAAAAAAGTGGCAACAAATACGGCATGCCACCGCTGCCGAGGCGCGCGAATAAATTACCGATTATTCCCACCGAGAAACTATGGATACGAAACAGGTTTAAACCGAATAGTGGGCGCGGCGTGCGCGCAGCATAAAGCCAATACGCGCCAAACAATGCTAATCCCGCCACCAATAGCAACATGGCAACCGCGAACGAGAGCGATTTTTCGCCCAAGCCCTGTAGCGCCAAAGAGACAAGTATCATAGCGCCGCCAATCAGCACAAAACCTTGTGTATCAAATTTGCCCGCATCACCTTTCAGATTGGGCATGTAACGCCAGGTGGCGATGCAACCAATAATGCCGACAGGAATGTTGATCAGAAAAACCCAATGCCAACTGGCCACTTCTACCAGCCAGCCGCCCAGTGTAGGCCCTAGCAAAGGGCCGATAAGCCCGGGAATCACGACAAAACTCAACACCCGCAATAGTTGGTCGCGCGGCACAGAGCGCAAAATGGCAAGCCGCCCGACAGGTAGGAGTAGCGCACCGCCCATGCCCTGCACAATGCGCGACACAATTAGCATAGTGAGCGATGAAGACATTGCACACAGCAAGGAGCCGAGACTGAACAAAACGATGGCCGCAAAAAAAACACGTTGCGTTCCAAATCGATCCGACAACCAACCGGATGCAGGAATAAGTAAAGCGACCGTCAACGCATAAGAGACAACCAGCGATTGCATGCGCAGGGGGCTTTCATCCAGGCTCTGCGCCATAGTCGGCAGCGCCGTATTGAGAATGGTCATATCCAGCGCTTGCATAAAAAAGCCAACCGCCACAATCCACGGAAGTACACCAACACTTTGGGTCTGGGACATGGATTCATTCCTTTAATGAACGA
>DATIGS010000285.1:0-10997 GCA_035481425.1 Cellvibrio sp.
AAAATAATATTGGTGGCCTTTGGAGTCCGCAACCAGGGTTCAACATGCAGGTAGGTGCAATTAACCAGGATTGGATAGTCACTTAGCGTTAACACTCCCGAGTTAAATCGTTTCGTTTTATACCCGACAGAAAAAGAGGAAAACGGCTTGCTTTGGAATAACTGCTGATTTTCTATTGCCTCTTGCAAGAACAGGATATTGCTTGCCGTGCGGTAATCCAGAACTTCGGCAATGGCTGCACTGTCTTCCAATTTATGTACATTCCAACTCAACACATTAATTGTTTTTGGCTCTAATCGTTTGTGTATTTTTTTTGCAGCCTTAATCGCTGACAGGCAACCTTCGGGTGTCAGCTGTAAAGGTGGCGCTATATTTGCAAAAACAGGTAGGCTGGCAAGCAGTAGCATGGCTAGGAGCAGATGGCGGGACAAGGTCATTTTGGCTACTCTGGATGCGAAAGGTAGCGGCGACGGGCAACCGACTACTGCACCGTTTTCACTGAAAGGTGCGCTCGCCATCTTATCTTGATTGATTTACACGAGACAAACAGCATTACTGACTATATTTACCATAGCTTATCAGCAGTATCCTGAACATAAGGACGGAAAAAAATCCATATGGCCATTAACTTCGCTTTCCTGATAGCAATGCGGAGCTTCACGAGATTGACGGTAAAAGCCAGACCTTTATTCATTATCGTGATCTTATGTTTATCGGGGTGCCAAACCTTACCGGAACGACATGACCTGAAGGTGGAGACTGACGGAACTGCCATGGACCAAACGTTTGTTGCATCCTCGACCCTGGCGAAAAGCGCACAAGCACTATCGCAAAAGCACCCTGAAAAATCTGGGTTCTTTGTCCTCGCGGACGGCATAGAAGCCTTGTCCGCCAGATTGCATTTGATTGACGCAGCCGAAAAAGTTATCGACGTCCAGTACTATATCTGGCATGACGATGCGGTCGGAAAAATAATGCAATATTACCTGCTGAAGGCGGCGGATCGAGGAGTGAAAATACGCTTGCTGCTCGATGATATGGACACCGCCGGAAAGGATGACCGTTTGCTGGCACTAGACCAACACCCCAACATCCAGGTGCGGACATTTAATCCATTTCCCAACCGCAATTCCCGCTGGAAAGATTTTTTAACTTCCACGCGCCGCATCAACCACCGCATGCATAACAAATCCATTACGGCAGATCGCAGTGCGTCCATCCTCGGCGGCAGGAATATCGGGGACGAATATTTTAATGCATCGACACTGGTCAACTTTGCCGACGTTGATGTACTGACATTGGGCGATGTAGCGGAAGAAGTTGCAGACTCATTCGATTTATTCTGGAACAGTGACAACGCGTACCCACTTGCTGCTATTGCACGCAAAAAAAATGGCGAGCTGGATTCACTGGAAAGCATTGCCGATATGTATAAAAAATTCCTGAACGAAGAAGTCAAAAGCCCATACATAGATGCACTAATGAATGCAGAATTTAATCGCTACAAATCAATTGGACAAATTCCATTTCATTGGTGTGAATGGACGCTGGCTTATGATCAGCCAACAAAAATGGATGTTGAAACCATTACACCAGCAACACATCTTGCGCCCCACTTGCTTACTCTGGCCAAGGATGCAAAGTCGAGCATAATTATAGTTTCGCCTTATTTTGTGCCGGGCAAGAAAGTTACCGGACACTTGAAGAAATTAGTGCAGGACGGCGTTCACGTCCAGATACTGACTAACTCCCTCGCCTCGAATGATGTCAGCCTTGTGCACGCAGGTTATCGGCGCTACCGGGAGGATTTGGTTAGAGGTGGCGTAGAGCTCTATGAGCTGAAACCCACCGCGATAAATATGGATACTGCGGGACTTTCGGCAAGCAAGTCAGCTTCGGCCAATACGCCATCGGGTAACTCGAACACATCAGGCAATTCGAACACATCAGGCAATTCGAACACATCGGGAAAAAAGAAACGCTGGCTGGGTGCATCCAAATCAAGTCTGCATGGAAAATATTTTGGTTTTGATCGCAACGCGATATTTATCGGTTCGTTTAATTTGGATGGTAGATCGGTAGAGATAAATACTGAATTGGGAGTGTATTTTAAAGACCCTGAATATGCGCAAATGCTATACGATAATTTCACTAAACATGCGCCGCTCAATGCCTACAAAATCCAGCTTTCTGAAAAAGGAAAAATAGAATGGCATAGCATAGAAGATGGAAAACCGGTTATTTATACCTCCGAACCCAAAACAAGTTTTTGGACCAGGTTCAGCACTTATTTTTTATCGTTTATAGTGCCGGAAAAACAATTGTAGCCACAGAAAATTGGCGCCACGGATTATTGATAGAACTGTTGACAGAAAAGAAAATGATTCAGGGTTTGTTTGTCGCCCGATAGGCTGTCAACTCCTGCCCAAACCACAGTGCGCTGTTGATATCAGGCTGGCCCGCACATTTCACTATGTAGGGCTTTCCTGAAATGCTACTTTCCGATGCGCCCTTTTTAATAAAACTTTCAGTATCGGTTAGCATGTTTTTACCGGCCAGGTAATTATATTTTTTCCTAATATGTGCTGCTGCTTCCGCAGCTGAATGCCAAGAGCCATTTCGATTGAATTGACAACCTGATTTTTCCAGAAACCCCAGCAGGTGTTCAATTTCTGCTTTTGTCGTAGCAGACACCTCTTCCGCGCGACAAAAAAAACTGCAAATCATCAAGCTGCAAATAAGGATATATTTCATCATTTCGCTGACTCCCTGATTGTCGATTGAGCTGTCGAAGCTAGCGCACGGCGCTCTGCACCAAAGCAACTCGATAAAAGTATACATCCTTTAATGAAAAAGGCAGCCGAAGCTGCCTTTAGAGGTCAATCAACATCATTATTGCGGTGTATCTTGGCTGGTTTCATTTGACTCAGGTGCTTCAGCAGCTTTTTCAATCGCCTCGATAATTTCCTCTTCGCTCATCTCCCCATTATTCATTTCTGTATCATTCAACTCGCCCTCAATCACCTCATCTTCAATGATTTCCTCTTCCTGCGCTTCGTAAGAAACACCATCTTCTATGGCTTCGTCACTATACAAGTTGCTTTCACCACTATCTTCTTCGGTGTATTCAGATGGATAAGTGTCTGCGTCTTGCGAATCATAGGACGAATCAAAACCCTGCGCGCCTTGCACATAACCCTGGTATGCAGGGAGGGCGATAGCGGCAAGAATACCAACCACCAGGATCATCACTGGAAATGAAAACGCGAGTATCCAATGCCAGGTTTTATTGGGCGGTGTTTGCAATCCATAATTATTACGGCCTTCAGTCCCTCTGAAAAAAATCAACAGAACGATCAGATAAATATTGGCTAACGGAATCAGGGCCAGCAATGACATCCAACCGGTTTTATTCAAATCATGCAAACGCTGAATCATCAAAATAAAACTGAATGCCATCATCGCGATATAGGCGATTACACCTAAAACAGTCGCTACCGTAACCGACACATACACACCCAGTAGGCCTATAACAAAAAACACACCAAACATACCGAAGGTGAACAGCATTGAATGCGCCCAATAGCGCAGACGGTTTATACGTGATGAAGGAGAGAAAAATTTGACTTCGGCAACGGCATGATCGTCGGTAGTCAATTGGCCTTCCGGGGTTTGATAGGGATTCGTTGACACAAAAAGCTCCTTTATTTGTTATTTCTGAGTAAGTGTAATGAACCAATGAATGGCTTGGTCACATCAGCAAATAGACAATACAGAAGGTGGACGTGATGGCTGTCCAGCAAAACCTGTGCAGTCGGAATTGCTGAAGCCAGTCTGTTTTTAATAAACAGGAAGATAAGATTCAGAGGTTCCGCGTAGTTGCCCGCGCACCCAAACAGGCAACCATCAGCGGATTGATTCTAGCCATCAGCTAAATAAATTGCGAAAGAATAATTTCAAATTATCGAGCAAACGTGCAAAAAAGCCGGCCTCTTCAACAGGCTGCAATGCAACGATTGGGGTATTCACCAATAGCTGGCCATCCAGCTCAACGGTAAGGTTACCCAACTCCTGGCCTGCAATAATCGGGGCTTTAATAATTTCATTGATATGCATTTTGGCTTGCAGGGATTGCTCGCGGCCTTTGGGCAAGGTCAACACGATATTGTTGGGAATCCCCAGGGTCACTTCCTGCGCTTTGCCCGCCCATACGCGCGCAGTACTCACTTGTTGGCCAGCTTGATAAAGTTGTGTGGTTTGGAAGTAACGGAAACCATAGGCTAATAATTTTTGTGTTTCTGCAGCGCGCGCGCTTTCACTGGCCGTTCCCATTACCACGGCGATAAAGCGGGTATTTTCACGCTTGGATGATGCCACTAAACAATAACCCGCCTCTTCTGTATGACCGGTTTTCAAACCATCAACAGTTTCATCGCGATTCAACAACAAGTTGCGGTTGGGTTGGCGAATATTGTTATAGAAAAAATATTTTTCCGCATACAGCGGATAATGGGTCGGATGATCATTGATGATCGCGCGCGCCAATACCGCCAAATCTTTTGCGGTGGTCAGGTGCCCTTCTGCTGGCCAGCCGGTGGAGTTTTCAAAGTGGGTATTAACCATGCCCAATTGCGCGGCTTTCTGGTTCATTACATCGACGAAGGCATCTTCATTGCCGGATACATATTCCGCCAGTGCGACAGTGGCGTCGTTACCCGATTGGATGATAACGCCGCGCAGCAAATCGATTACCGATACTTGCGTGCCCTCTTTTACATACATGCGCGAACCGCCCATTTTCCAGGCTTTCACACTGATGTTGACCATCGCATCTTCGGTGATACGACCTTTTTCAATTTCATCTACTACCAAATAACTGGACATCATTTTGGTCAGGCTCGCGGGCGGCAAACGCTGCTCGGAATTGCTCTCGGCAACGATGCTGCCCGTGGTGGCATCAACCAAAATAAAACCCGTCGCCGCTAATTGTGGTGCAGCGGGAATCACAGCGGGCTTTTGTTCTACCACTGGCGCCGCGCCCGGCGTTGGTAGCGAATTGGTTGGCAGGGATGCACCTGGCTGCTGGGCATAGGCAGTGATGGCACTCGTCAGGAGGATGGTGGTAAAAATATTTTTAATCATGGTTGATTAACACTCTGTAAATCGAAACGAAAAGAAATGCACTAACGCGGTGTAACGGTAACGCAGTGGCGTGAATCAAACCTGAATATCAGGTGAACTGGCAACGCCACTTATTGATACACAACATGTGCCTGGAAAATTTTAATGCGCGCTAATTGATCGCGCGCGTCTTGTAAACTTTTTGCATCTTTAAAAGGGCCGACACGAACACGGTGAACAGTTTTAGGTTGCGTTGCCGAACTGACCTGTACCGGATAAGTTAGTTTTGCTCCGATGCTCGCCGAAAATTGTTGCGCTGATGCCTTTTGGCTAAATGCACCTACTTGTAAAAAAGTTCCTGCGGGCAATGCGGGCTCAGGCACATGTACGGTCTTGTTGTCGGCGCGACGTGGGATAGGTGCGGCATCGCCTGGCAAGGCGATTTCGACTTCCACCCTGCCGGTGCCGGTTTTATGGATTCCAATGCGCTGTGCGGCGGCATAACTCAAATCAATGATGCGCCCCTGATGGAAAGGACCGCGATCATTAATCCGCACCACTACGCTTTTGCCATTATCCAAATTGGTCACACGCACATAGGAGGGAATAGGCAGCGTTTTATGCGCGCCGGTCATGGCATACATATCGTAACGCTCACCGTTAGAGGTGTTGTAACCATTAAATTTTTTGCCATACCAGGAGGCATAGCCGCGCTCGCGGTAGGAACTTTCGTCTTCAATTAAATGGTAAGTTTTGCCGAGCACAGTGTAGGGGTTTTTATTCCCGGCGCGAGTGCGGGTTTCATAGCGCGGCACTGCATCGGGAACATGGGACAAATCGACATCTTCACTTGGACCAAAATCCTTATCGTGTTGATAGCGACCATCATTGGGATTGTAGGGCGCGTTGGATTTTGACGAGCCCGATGATTTTTGTTTATTGCCCGAACAGGCTGCTAAAAAAATACAACAAACAACGATCAACGCGAGATTGATTTTTTGCATTCTATTTTTTGTCGCTGCCCCGGTCATGTGCATCTTAGTGTGTAACTCCTGCCGATTTGCTACCGGCCGTATTCATTGCCTTTTTTATTTCCAAACTTAAATCGTACACCGCCATCGCATACATTGGGCTGCGGTTGTAACGGGTAATCGTGTAAAAGTTTTGCAAGCCGAACCAGTACTCCAAACCATTGGCACCATCGAATTCGATCGCAATAGCTGGCAGACCTCGCGCCACATTTTTTGCCGGCGCTTTTGCAGGTACTACGCCCGCTTTTTTCCACTCGCTAATTTTGATTGTCGGTGGCACTACCTGATTAAACGCGGCGTTGGTTAATACGGTATCGCGTGGTTGGGTCAGTTTGGCTGGCACAACTACCGCCTTTCCACTTTGCCAGCCGTGCTGCTTAAAATAATTGGCTACGCTACCAATCGCATCGGTGGGATTATTCCAGATATCGGTAAAACCATCGCCGTTGAAATCCACCGCGAAATTGCGATAGCTCGATGGCATGAATTGCCCATATCCCATCGCACCTGCGTAGGAGCCTTTGAACTCGAGTGGATTATGCTTTTGCTCGCGCGTCAAAATAAAATAATTCACTAGCTCAGCGCGAAAAAACGGCGCGCGCGGTGGATAGTCAAACGCCAGTGTTGTCAGCGCATCTATCACATACCAACTACCGGTATTTTTACCGTAGTTAGTTTCCACCCCGATAATCGACACAATAATTTCAGCGGGCACACCATATTCTTTTTCGGCGCGCGCCAGCGCAGCGCGATGTTCATTCCAAAAAGTAACGCCATTGGTAATGCGCATGGGCACGATAAAAATCGGGCGATATTCTTTCCAGGTTTTGGATTTCTCCGCTGGCCGCGCTATCGAATCCAGAATCGGCTGGCGCTTTTGCGCTTTGCTCAATACTTCATTAATTTCAGCGGCCGTAAAGCCGTGCTTCTGCACCATCTCATCGACAAAACCGGCCGCCAATGGATGCTGGCTATAATCGGCGGCGGCGAACATGCTAATACCCATACCGGCCACAGCGCCCAGGCATGTTTTGGTCAAACGGTTACAAAAAGACAACATAAAACCTCGTGTGTTATTCACCTTCCAGGTACTAGGACTGGGGAGTCATTACCCGTTTTTTCTCGGTAGCGATGGCCATCAGCAGGCCAAATCCGGCGAAGAGCGCGACTATCGCGGTGCCACCCTGGCTGATCAATGGCAAGGGTACACCGACCACTGGCAACATGCCCGATACCATACCCATATTTACAAAAACATAGACAAAAAAGGTGGAGCTGACCGCGGCCGCGAGCAAACGTCCAAAACTGT
This sequence comes from Cellvibrio sp., assembly GCA_035481425.1. Lineage (GTDB taxonomy): Bacteria > Pseudomonadota > Gammaproteobacteria > Pseudomonadales > Cellvibrionaceae > Cellvibrio. The sequence goes on from DATIGS010000285.1 coordinate 7,462, forward strand.
TTTGCGAATTCATTGCGATCATCAAGCCGCGGAGAATGACCATGGCGTAAATCGACAACAAGAGGATAACGCCGAGCAACCCGAACTCTTCCGACATCACCGCAATAATAAAATCAGTGTGGCCTTCCGGGAGGAAATCCAGACGCGATTGGGTGCCCTCCATCCAACCCTTGCCCGACAAACCACCGGAGCCAATTGCGGTCTTGGACTGGATGATGTTCCAACCGGTACCGAGCGGGTCTTGAGTCGGGTCGAGCATGGTCAGCACGCGCTGGCGCTGATAATCGTGCAGCATAAAATGCCAGATCGGCCAGAGACTGGCGCCGAATAGCACCACTGCGGCAGCAATATAACGCCACAACAAGCCGGAAAAAAACAGCACCATAAGGCCGGAGGTAGCCACCAGGATGGAGGTTCCCAAATCCGGCTGTTCGATAATCAGCGCCGTAGGCAAGCCGATCAACCCCAGCACCACCACAATTTGTTTGAAGCGCGGCGGCAGGAAGCCGCGGCTAAGATAGGCCGCAATAGTAATCGGCATGGCGAGTTTCATAATTTCCGACGGCTGGAAGCGGAAACTGCCAATCTGTAGCCAGCGCTGGGCGCCCATGGAGATATCGCCAAAAATGGTTACCGCCAACAACAGCAGTACCCCGCCGACATAGGCGAAGGGCGCCATACGCCGGATAAACTGCACCGGAATCTGCGCTACGACAAACATGGTTACATAGGCAATCATGAAAAAGCTGCCCTGCTTTTCCACGCTCGGCAAATTGTGCCCGCTCGCGCTGTAGAGCACCGTCAGGCCGACGACAGTCAACAGCAGCAATAGCAGCAGCAAGAAAAAATCGATATGCAGACGTTCGGCGAGGCGCGCGCGGCGACTAAACGCACTTGCCGCCTCGGGCATACGCCGCAGGAAATCCTGTTTACTCATTGTGTATTCCAGTGTCAGATGCAGGCGCAGCCGGGGACGGAGCAGGTGCTGCTTTGGCAGCGGCTTCGGCGGCTTTTGCTTCACGCGCCGCGTTGCGCTCGGCGATATAGTTGTTAGCCCGCTTGATAATAGCGGCGTGGTGGAATCCAACCGGCGGGACAAACTCATCCGCCTTGAGGTAATAACCGAGCAACTGGGCATCCATAATCGCGCGCGCTACCGGAGCCGCCTGGCTTGAACCGCCCTCGGCGTTTTCCAGCATCACTGCCACGGCCACTTTCGGGTCTTCAATCGGCGCAAAAGCGACAAACAGGGCGTGGTCGCGATGGCGCTCTTTCAGCAGCGCCGAGTTGTATTTTGCGTTTTGCGCAATCGCCACTACCTGCGCGGTACCCGATTTACCCGCCATGCGATATTCGGCGCGGTCGGATGCCTTGCGTGCAGTGCCGCGCGCACCGTGCATTACCTCTTCCATCCCGCCGATGACAGCATCCCAATACTCAGGCTTGGTATTGAAGGTGTCTTCGATAATCGGGTCATGCACTTTATCGCCGATCTTCTGGATAAATTGCGGGCGGTAGCGGACACCACGATTGGCGATAGTGCTGGTCATAACGGCGAGCTGCATCGGGGTTGCCAGCATATTGCCCTGGCCGATCGAAATATTGACGGTATCGCCCGGATACCAGGCTTCGCGCCGCGCCGCCCGCTTCCACTCGCGCGATGGCCAAATGCCTTTGCGCTCATGGGGGATATCGATGCCAGTCAGGATTCCCATTCCAAAATAATGGCCATATTCGCTAATCTTATCGATGCCCATGCGATTGCCCAGATCCCAGAAATAGGTATCGCAGGATTGGGAAATAGCCACCTTCAGATCGACACGGCCGTGGCCGCCGCCGGTTTTGGCAAGGCTCCAGTCGCGCCAGATACGCGAGCTGCCAGGAAGGGTAAAAATACCGCGGTCAGAAATAGCGCGATTTACATCGGTGAAACCGGAATCCAGCCCCGCCATACCCAGGGCTGGCTTCACGGTGGAGCCGGGCGGATACTGGGCCTGCAAAAAGCGGTTAAAGAGTGGGGTATCTATATCTTCATTGAGGTTTTTGTAATCGCGATAGCTGATCCCGGTCACAAACAGATTAGGGTCAAAACCGGGGTAACTGACTGCGGCGAGGACACCGCCGGTTTTTACATCAATCGCAACCACTGCACCGCGACGACCACGCATGGCGGCGACGGCCGTTTCCTGCAGGCGCGCATCCAGATGCAGGCGCAGATCGGCCCCCTGTTTGGAATCAATCCGGTCGAGGATCCGCATCACTCGGCCACGGGCATTGGTCTCTACGTTTTGGCTGCCAACTTCGCCGAGCAGCACATCTTCATAGCTCGCTTCGATACCGTTTTTACCAATCGCATGGGTGCCTGAATAACGTTGCAACTGCTCGGGCGAAAACGCGTCCATTTCTTTTTCGCTGATGCTACCGGTGTAGCCGATCACATGGGCAAACATGTCGGAGTGCGGATAGTTGCGCACCAGCTCGGCATTAACCTCAACGCCCTCCAGCAAATGCTGGTTAACTGCCAGGCGCGCAATTTCATCTTCAGTCAGGCGATAGCGCAGGGGTACGGGATCTAATTTATGGCGGCGCTGCTTTTGCGCTTTGTAAAACTTCCCCAGATCCTGCGGTGTGATTTCAATAAGTGATTTAAGTAACTCGACGGTGCTATCCAGCTCGGCCTGGCTGGCACTTACCACTGAAAGGGTAAAACTCGCTTTATTATCAGCCAGCAATTCGCCATTGCGATCAAAAATCAAACCGCGGGTTGGCGGCACCGGTTGTACGTGAACACGGTTGCGATCAGATTGGGTGGCGTATTCTTCGTAATTGAGGATTTGCAAATCGTAATAGCGATAGACCAGCGTCGACACCAACAGCAGCATAAACGCCGCCATCACCAGCACGCGATTGCGGAATAATTTTGCCTCGCGCTGGTGATCTTTAAACTGATGGGCTTCTTGCATGCTCGGGCCAGGAATTCTTATAAATCAAAGTTGATGTTTTTGTAGTTGGTTGTTGTAGATGATTACGTTACGAATTGGCCAAATCATTATTTGTGGTACGGGTGATTTTGCAAAATGGTACAGGCCCGATAAAGCTGCTCGATCACCAAAATACGCACTAGCGGATGCGGTAATGTGAGTGGCGATAGCGACCATTTAATCTTTGCCAACGCGGAGCACTCGGGAGCCAAACCATCGGGTCCACCAATCAATAATGAGTAGTTTGACCCGCTCATTTTCCAACCGGCGAGATTTTCGGCCAGCTGCTCGGTGCTCCAGGGCTTGCCTTTGACCTCAAGTGCAATGACTTGTTCGTCCTTACCGCCTTTTTCAATCATCGCCATCATAGCCTCGCCTTCTTTTTCCATTGCCTTGGCGATATCGCTATTTTTACTGCGCTGGGCGAGTGGCAATTCCACCATTTCCACTGTGACATCGCGCGGCATACGTTTGGCGTATTCCGCATAACCCGCTTCAACCCAGTCGGGCATTTTAGTGCCCACGGCGATAATTCTTATACGCATTCTGTGATTT
>DATIGS010000286.1:0-2473 GCA_035481425.1 Cellvibrio sp.
CTGTCGCCAATACCCTGCCCTTCATCGACAACAAAAACCTTGAGCTGTTCGTCTTCAACTTTTAGTTGTACTCGCACCAAACCATCCAGATGAGAGAACTTGATTGCGTTGGACAGCAGGTTTGCCATCACCTGCAAAAAGCGATCAACATCCAAACTGGCCTCCGCTTTTTCCGCCAGAGCATCGGGATTCTCCAACAACAGGTTAACGCCGTAGCGAGCCGCATATCCCTGGTTTTGCTCTATAGCTTGTTGCAGGAGTGGATAAACCGCCGTAGGCGCCATATTCAGTTGGACGTTGCCAAACTCCAATTTATCCACATCCAAAATGTCATTGACCAAACGTGTCAAACGATCGGCGTTGTTTCCAGCGATCACAAGAAGGTCTTTCACTTTTGCTGGCAGTTCACCCAAGCTATTGCTTGACACAATACTCAACGCACCTTTTATGGATGTCAGGGGTGTCCGCAACTCGTGACTCACCGTGGAAATAAATTCGCTTTTCATGCGATCCACTTTGCGCTTGGCTGTAGCATCGTGAATGATGAAGGTAAAAAATTTCCGCTCATGAATAGCTACCGGACTAATACTTAATTCAATTTCTACATTGCTACCATCGCTGCACCGACCAAAGGATTCGCGCAAATGGAAAGTTGCCAAATCATCGCCTTGCTCATTAACGAAATTCTGCAGGGAGGGAATTAAATCGCCGATATGAAAACTGGATAATTTCGCCAGCGGATACCTAAACAACTGCGCGGCAGCGGGATTGGCATTTTCAATATATCCCTGTTCATCAACCACCAGAATTGACTCCACTGCATTTTCCAAAATAGCTGCCAACTCTTTGGTGCGCTTTTCGACCAGATTACTAATGTGCTGCGCCCGCCCGCTAATCAATAGTAAAAATCCGCCGAGCAAGCTGCAGAATAATAATCCGCCCGCCAACACGAACCAGGACTGGTAGCTGATATGGTCGGTTAAAAATTTTTCTGTCGGACTAATAACTACCAATAACTCCCGCCCGCCAACAAATATTTTTTGCCTTGTAACCAACTCATTTGCATAGGCCGGCGTTGCAAAGTTACCGGAGCTGTAAAACGAAACCGGCTGATCCGGAACAGTGATATCGGTGATATTGAGGTGATAATTTTCAGCCGCCAAGGGCGCGATGACTGAATCGATTAAATTATTGGTATGCACTATCGCCACCGAATAACCAATCAGCGATTCACGCCGTTCGGTGACGCTATTGGTTTCCTGCATATATTCGTATACCGGGAAATACATAAGCACGCCCGGCAACGCTTTTTCGTCGGCCAATAATTGCAATGGCGGCGTCATTGCAAAATGGCCAGTATCGCGCGCGCGGGTGAGGGTTTCTGTGCGAGTAGAATCAGAGGTAACGTTAAAACCCAAAATCATGGCATTTTTTTGCCAGGGTTCCACATAAGTAATCACAATATATTCGTCGCGTTGCGGTGCAGGAATAAATTTTCCGTCTGCATCTTTTTCTTTGATATAAAAATTAATTGCACCTTCGGCTCGCATACGGGCTTCGTAATCTGCTCGGTCAGCGTCAAAAACCCGTTCATTCCAGGCAAGCCCGGTAACACCTAGTTTTCCGACAATCACCTGTTCGATATAACGTGAAAACTCCACGCGCGATACGTGTTCCGAAGCAACAAATAAACCGCGCAATGTTGCCAGGGTGTACACCACTGACGATAAACCCGAATCGACTGCACCGGCCACAGTCGCGGTTTTTTGGGTAAATCGGTCGGCAAGTTCCTGCTGCTGGTTTTTGCTGGACATAATAAAAACGGCAACCACAATCAAACTGCTCACAATCAGGGGGCCACCAACCGTCAAACGACGGCCACGCCAAAAACGCCGAGGTTCCGCAAACAATACACACATCAAAGGGGTCGCAATCAGGACGCCGATTGCATCGCCGATCCACCAGGTCCACCAGCTATTCAGCATTTGTTTGGCGAGGAGAAACCCGTTGAGATAAAGCACCAGGACACCGACACTGGCGCTTACACTGGTTGCGATTGGCCCGCCCAAAGCAAAGAAAGCAAAAATTTTTCGCTCATCTGTCAGGCTATTTGGAAAACCCACATAACGACGAATCAATAAGGCGCCGGTTATGCTTGCCAGCGTACTACCCACCGCAATTTCGGCGGTTAACAACACAACCGGGAGCGATACCGCAGGTGCAGAGCTGACGGAAATATTCAACAGGGTTGAACCAATGAACACGCCGACCGACATGGGCAATCCCCAAATCAGGAGTGCCCCTAATGCGATGCCCATCGGCAAAAACAATCCTGAAATGAATCCGGGAGGAATAGCTAATAATAAAGACAGGCGCCCCGCCGCTACATACGCCAGCGCAAGCAATAAAATACGCAGCATCAACAACCGTGAATGCGAGCGCGAAATGTGATGCACAAAACGCTTAACCATGC
>DATIGS010000287.1:0-8081 GCA_035481425.1 Cellvibrio sp.
ATCGCCTACAACTTTGGTTGCTCGGCGATCAATGTGGCCTACTCCGATGGCACCAGCATCTCTGTCCCGGCGAAAGGCTATGCCTACAAGCGCACCGGGCAGTCAGTGGTATCCAGCGGCGCGGGTTGTTCGGGCACCAGCAGTTCCGCAAGTTCGGCGCCGAGCAGTGTTGCTTCATCGTCCAAGTCATCGGTAGCCAGCAGCTCGGTCGCCAGTTCAGTGGCGGCAGCTCCCTATGGTCATACCGTGTTGACCAGCACCAGCGTGCGTTTCCATGTGAACAACGCAGCCTGGGCGGACATCCACTACACCATCAACGGCGGCGCACAACAAAATATCCGCATGACCAATGCGAACAATAACAACACCTATGATCTGACCGGCATTCCCGCCGGTGCCACAGTGCGCTACTTCTTCACCATCGCCCAGGGTGCAGGTGCGATTGATACCGCATGGGTGCAATTCGGTTGCTGCTCGGGTGGAACATCAAGTGGGGCTGCCTCCAGTACACCGGTGAGCAGCGTAGCCGCCTCGTCAAGTTCCGCCCCTGCCTTTACCCAACTGGTACAAGCGGAGGCATTTACATCGATGAACGGCGTACAGACCGAAGCGACCACCGATACTAACGGCGGCCAAAATGTCGCTTATATAGATGCAGGTGACTGGATGGCTTACGCCAATATCACTATCCCGACCACTGGCAGCTATCGCATTGACTACCGTGTTGCCAGCCCATCGGGCGCGACTTTCTCGTCTGACCTGAATGCGGGTGCAACCCAGTTGGGCAGCGTGACTGTCGGCGCGACCGGCGGCTGGCAAAACTGGACCACGGTCAGCCAGACCGTGACCCTCACTGCTGGCACCCACGCCTTTGGTATTTACGCGCAACAGGCGGGTTGGAATATCAACTGGTTCCGCATCACCAAGCTGTAACCCTCCACAGCTGCAAACGGCTTCGGCCGATACCAAACCCCTGCCTGGCGCGTTCCGGGCAGGGGTTTTTTATAAGTGCCACTTTTTACCTTGGGTAGAAAATACACACGGATTTTAGCTGGGTAGTTAATGCTAAGTGATTGAAAAATAAAGATTCTGTGGTGTCCCAGTTACTGGCACTTAAAGTGATATGCCTCAGGTTTAGGCAAATTTTAAGGTGGGACGACACCTGTTAGAACCAATTGCAATTATTGCGTCGCTAGAAAAACAGTCGCGATCCGGCAGAGGGGGAAGGTGAGAGATCCGCCTACAGAAATCGGACCGACCATAAGTCAATACCAATAATGAATGGAGAACTCCATGAGTAAGACGCTAACAACAACCCCATCAACCGGCTTTAAAAGAAAACTTATCGCTACCGCCATCGCCTCCACCATGTTGGGTGTGAGCGGCATTGCCCTCGCTCAGGACGAAAGCGTTGAAGAAGTGATCGTGACTGGTATCAAAGGCAGCTTGCAGCGCGCGATGGATACCAAGCGCGATGCTACCGGCGTTGTCGATGCCATCTCGGCAGAAGACATCGGCAAGTTTCCGGACACCAACCTCGCAGAATCCTTGCAGCGTATTACCGGTGTATCGATTGATCGCCAAAACAACGAAGGCAGCAAGATTACTGTGCGCGGCTTTGGCCCCGACTTCAACCTGGTGACTTTGAATGGCCGCCAGATGCCCACCAATGGTTCCAGCCGCAGTTTCGAATTCTCGGACCTGGCAGCAGAAGCCGTTAGCGGCGTAGAAGTTTACAAAACCTTCAACGCGACCCGCGTGAGCGGCGGTATAGGTGCATTGGTCAATATCAAAACCGCGCGCCCGTTGGACAACCCCGGCCTCAAAGCCAGCGTTGGGGTGAAAGGTGTGATGGATACAACCAATGAAACCGGCGATGACATTACCCCGGAAATCTCCGGCTTGTTCAGCAATACCTTCGCCGACGATACCTTTGGTGTGGCCATTTCCGGTTCTTATCAAGAGCGCGATAACCGCGCCGTCAATGCCGACATCGCCAACTGGCGTAACAACATCGACTTTGAACAAGCGGTAGCGGATGCGGGTGCCACAGTTAATGTGCAAGACAACCGCACTGACCCGGAAGGCAATGTGTACTACCCGCGTAACTTCGGTTACGGCATTGAAGATTTCGAACGCGAAAGAACCAATGGTCAATTGGTACTGCAATACGCGCCGATTGAAACGGTAAAAGCGACCCTCGATTACACCTACGTCAAAGTAGACCTGACCGCGCTGAACACCGGCGTGGGTATCTGGTACAACGATTCGGGTAGCGATGCGCGCGATGTAGTGATCGACAAGAACGGCACCATCACCAAACTGACGGCGGCGGGCGATGACTTCTCCTCCAACACCCGTTTGAATACCTCCGAAACCGAAAGCAACTCGGCGGGCTTTAACCTGGCGTGGGATGCAACCGACAACCTGAACCTGACTTTCGACGTGCACAACTCGGTCAATGAGAATGGTGGTGTCGATCGCGGCCACAATGCCTTCCTGATCCTGGCAGCCCCCTTTATCGATCGCAAAACCTACGACGGCACCGCAGGCCAGGACATCCCCTTTATGGATGTGACCTTCCGTGCCAACGGCACTGGCATCGTCAATGGTGTACCGACTGCCGCTTCCTATGATTCGCTGTTTGGTGAAGCGAACCTGGACAAGAAAAAATCGGAAGTCACCCAGTTCCAGTTGAGCGGTACCTTTGATACCAATGCTGACACCGGCATCACCTCGATCAACTTCGGTGTTGCGCAAACCGAAATCGCCAACCGCTGGCGCAGTTTCAGCACCGGCCAGATTGCTGCGGGCTGGTACGGCGGCAACCAGGACCTGTTCCCCGACGATATTTTTGAAGAGCACAACCTCAACGGCCTGACCGACTCATTCTCGGGTGGTGGCTCCAATGTGCCGGTTTATCACTCCTGGGATTTTGAGCGCGGTGTTGCTATCGCCGAGAGCGAGTGGGCTAAGACCACCGGCAAACGCACCAACTTCGGTACTGGTGAAATGCGTCCGGATTTGGATGGCAATCCGCGCAGCGATCACCGCGTGACCGAAGACACCACCAGTGCGTATTTCCAAGTCAATACCGCGGGTGACCTGGTGGACATGCCGGTCAAAATGTCTGCCGGTGTGCGCTATGAGAGCACGGATGTAGAAGCCAACAGCTTCCAGCAGGATCCTAAGGAAATTGTATGGATCAACCAGACCGAGTGGAGCCTCAATCTTGAGGAAGACAGTACCTATACTTCGGTCGGTGGCGATTACGATGTATTCCTGCCAAGCCTGGATTCCAGCCTGGAAATAACCGATGACGTAGTGGCGCGCATGAGCTACAGCAAATCCATTACCCGTCCTACCCTCGGCAGTTTGATTGGCACCACCAGCGTAACGACACGGCCGAAGCCGGGTGAGCGTACCGGTACCGCGGGCAACCCGGACCTGAAGCCATTTATGGCAGATAACTTCGATCTCTCGGCGGAGTGGTATTACGACGAAGGTAGTTATGTGTCGGCCGGTTTCTTCTACAAGCAAGTGGATGACTTCATTGTCGATGTAATTACCGAGCGTGACGTGGGCAATTTGCGCGATCCATCGCAAGGGCCACGCGCTGATCTGGCGCGCGCGCAATTGACCGCGGAAGGCATAGCGCCAACCGATGCCAATGTGATTGAACGCATCAAAGCCAATGAAGGCATCCCGGCTGGCCAAAACATCGTGCAGAACGACAGTGACCCACTGGCGCCATTCAACATGACGCAACCGGCTAACCAGGAACAAGCCAAATTCTACGGTTGGGAATTTGCGGTGCAGCATATGTTTGGCGACAGCGGTTTCGGTACCCAGGTCAACGCGACAGTGGTATCGAGTGATCTGGATGTTGATAACTCCTCAACCGATTTCCAATTTGCACTGCCCGGTTTGAGTGACTCCTACAACATCGTTGGCTTCTATGACCAGAATGGTTTGCAGGCGCGTATCGCGTACAACTGGCGCGACACTTTCCTCAATGGTTTTGGTGAAGGCAACACACCTTACTACACCGAAGAATACGGCCAGGTGGACGTAAGTGTGAGCTACGATTTGCCGTTCGTTGAAGGTATGACTGTGTTTGTAGAAGGTATCAACGTTACCGACGCATCACAGCGTGTTTATGCCCGTTATGAAAACCAGTTTAAATCGGCTTATCAATACGGTGCGCGTTACAACCTGGGTGTTCGTTACAGTTTCTAATTGCATCAAGGTTGTTTAAGACAGGGAAAAGCCGCTGCAGTTTGGCGGCTTTTCTTTTTTTGAAATGTTAAAAATATTTTGACACAGTCATCGCGGGAGTTGTGTGTGGCCAAGAATGAATTGCTTAACAATGTCACCCATAAAGATTTAAAAATTATTCAGGAGCGCACCCATCACCCTGGCGATAACATTGGCTATACCGCGATTATTCCCTGGGAATTTCGCCAGGTAGCAGGCTGCTACCCGATATTTTTTCGCAGGACCCGCAGCGACAACCAATTTGAAGCTGTCGCCCTGTTTGGTTTTGCCGCAACAGAAAATTTATTTATGGAAGACCAGCAGCAGGGCGATATTTATATGCCGCTGTCGGTTGCGCGAATTCCGTTTGCCATTGGCTATACTCAGGATTCCATCAGCGGCCAGCGCGAGCCGGTTATCCATGTCGATGTGGAACATCCGCGCGTCAGTTTTACCCAGGGCGAACCGGTATTTTTAGCGCAAGGCGGCAATTCACCTTATCTGGAAAACATCAACAGCATTCTGGCAGAGCTGATTAATGGCGTAACGGTCTGCAAACGTTTTACTGATTTATTGCAAGCCGAAGATTTGCTGGAGCCTTTTGTATTAAAAATTACGCTCGATAACGGCGAGCACATTGAAACATCCGGTTTTTATACCATCAACGAAAAAGTGTTGCGCGAATTGGATGCTGAACAACTGGCGCGCTTGCACAACCAGAATTTTCTGGAATTGATTTATATGTCCATCGCGTCACTCGCGAATATTAAAAAATTAATTAATAAGAAAAATGCATTGTTAAAAGGTTAAACGAACGTTTAAAAAAACATTTAAAAAAACACTGAGAGAAAACGTATGTTGGAGAGCATGCAAGCTATAAAAGTGCTCGAGGGAATCGCACCTGACGCCATTCCCGAAACGGTTTTGCAATCGCCAGTGCCGCTGGTATTAAAAGGCCTGGTAAACACCTGGCCCATAGTACAGGCCTCTGCACAATCGGCGCGCGCAGGGTTTGATTATCTCTGCCAGTTTTATAATGGCGAACCGGTCAATACCGCCATTGGTGATGAAAATAATCGCGGCGCAATTTTTTACAACCAGGATTTCACCGGCTTTGCCTATGAACGCCTGCGTTCATCGCTCACCAGTGTGTACGACAATATCAGCAATCTGCATAGCAGCGGTTCGGCGCGCGCCTACTATGTGGATTCAGCGCCGGTGGATTTTTGTGTGCCGGGGTTGCGCGCGCACAATGATTTGGGGCTCGCGCAATATAATCCGCGCGTGAGTTTATGGATGGGCAATAAAACCATCGTGTCTGCGCACCACGATGTACCCGACAATATCGCCTGTGTGGTAATAGGGAAGCGCCGCTTTGTGCTGTTCCCGCCGGAGCAACTGGAAAACTTATACATTGGCCCGCTGGATTTTAATCCCGCTGGTCCTGCCATCAGCATGGTGGATTTGCACAATCCTGATTTTGAAAAATACCCGCGTTATCGCACAGCCTTGGCTCACGCACAAATTGCAGAATTGGAGCCGGGCGATGCGATTTATATCCCGAGCATGTGGTGGCACCACGTGGAAGGCCTTATGCCATTTAACCTGATGGTGAACTATTGGTGGACTGCATTTCCATCCTATGTAGGTTCACCGCAGGATGCATTTACCCATGCGCTGCTGAATATCCGTTCGCTGCCCGCCGATGAGCGCGCGCACTGGAAAAACCTGTTCGACTATTACATTTTTTCGGCGGATGAAAACAACCTCGGGCATATTCCCAAAGAAAAGCTGGGCATACTCGGCGACATGGACGAAATGACCGCACGGCGGTTGCGCTCGCAATTGCTCAATCGCCTTAATCGTTAACAAAAATAGCCATCTTAAAAATTCACTGCCTCTGGTGTCGCTGTAATGAAAAAAAATAATCGCATTGTGATTGTCGGTGGTGGTTCCGCCGGGTGGATGGCGGCGGCTGCCCTGTCGAATGCATTTGGTTCCACCAAACAAATTACATTGATTGAGTCCGATGCCATTGGCACTGTGGGAGTGGGCGAAGCGACTATTCCGGCAGTGAAATCGTTCAATAAATTATTGGGTATCGACGAAGCCGAATTTTTAAAAACCACCCAGGGCACTTTCAAGCTCGGCATCCAGTTTGAAAATTGGGGCGCACGTGGCGATGTGTACATGCATCCGTTTGGATTGGTGGGCAAGGATTCCTGGATGGCCAACTTCCAACATTTTTGGCTGAAAGCCAAACGCATGGGAATCGCCAATAGCTATTTTGATTATTCGCTCAATATCCGCGCGGCTACCAGCAATAAATTTTTGATCGATCCCAATTCAGGTGTGGATTACGCCTACCACTTTGATGCCGGCCTCTACGCCGCCTATTTGCGCAAGTACAGTGAAGCGCGCGGCGTACTGCGTATCGAAGGCATGATTGATTCAGTGCAAACCCGCGCTGAGGATGGCTTTATTGAATCTGTGACACTGCGTTCGGGCGAATTAATCGCGGGCGATATTTTTATCGATTGCTCCGGCTTTCGCGCGCTGCTGATTGAACACACATTGCATACCGGCGTTGAAGACTGGTCGCACTGGTTGCCGTGCGACAGGGCGATTGCCGTGCAAACTGAATCGGTCGCTGAACCAATTCCCTATACCCGCTCCATTGCGCATCATTGCGGGTGGCAGTGGCGGATTCCGCTGCAACACCGCGTGGGCAATGGTCTGGTGTATTGCAGCCGTTACATCAGCGATGAAGATGCCAAACAATTATTGTTGGCCAACCTTGAAGGTGAAACCAGAACCGAGCCGCGCCTGATTAAATTTAAAACCGGGCGCGCGCTGAAACAGTGGAATAAAAACTGTATCGCCATTGGCTTGTCGAGCGGCTTTTTGGAACCGCTCGAATCCACCAGTTTGCACCTCATCCAGACCGGCATAGTGCGCCTGATCAGGATGTTCCCTGGCGATGAAATCAATCCGGCAGAAACTGACGAATACAATCGCCAATCGCGTTATGAATATGAACGCATCCGCGATTTTATTATTTTGCATTACCACGTCACCCAACGTAACGACAGCCCCTTCTGGAATTTCTGCCGCACTATGGATATTCCGGAAACCCTCGCACGCAAAATCCAGGTGTACAAAAACACCACCAGTGTCTTCAAAGAGCAGGACGAATTATTTCACGAGGGTTCGTGGCAACAGGTGATGCTGGGGCAGGGCATAACGCCGACGGATTATCATCCGGTAGTAGACAAATTATCTGCAGAGGAACTGCAACGTTTGATGCAAAGCATTGAAAACGAACACAACCAATGCCTCGCACGTTTTCCCAGTCATCAGCAATTTATTGATCATTATTGCAAGGCTCACACTCAAGCCCAGGCCCAGGCACCGGTATAGACATACACATTTTCAACTTGAGTTGTTTTATCGCTGTTCGATTGCAGGCGTAACGCCAAATTTATTCGAACTTGCAGTCGCAGTTTAGTGCGCAGCCAAAGTGGCTCGCCCCATGTTCCGCATCCACGCAAAAGTGGGACGACACTCTGCAGGCTCCACTGCCATTATCCTCACACATATTCGTGCTCGTGCCCGTGGTTGAGCCTTGCCGGAATTGTTGCTGAGGTGTTTTTTCAGCAGATGAACCCTGGGTGATGTCAGGTCCCCCGTGGGTATTAGCAAATACTATCGGGTGTTTATGCCAACTCCTGCGTTTGCTAATTCTCCTTGCTTTGGCCCCCGCGTTCTTCCTCTCAGTAGAAAGCGGGGGCCTTTTTCATGGGCAGGGGCTTTTTATAAGTAGT
>DATIGS010000288.1:0-16841 GCA_035481425.1 Cellvibrio sp.
GACACCAACCGCCGTTTCTTTGAAGGTGCCTGGGTACACAAATACAACGGCAAATATTATTTGTCCTACTCCACTGGCGACACCCACTTTATCGCCTACGCCGTTGGCGACACCCCTTATGGCCCCTTCACCCATAAAGGCCTGGTGTTGGCGCCGGTGATGGGCTGGACCACCCATCACTCAATCGTGCAACAAAACGGCAAATGGTACCTGTTTTACCACGACGCCCAGCTCTCCAATGGCCAAACCCATTTGCGCAATATCAAAGTCACCGAGTTGACCCACCTTGATGATGGCAGCATCCAAACCATTGATGCTTATCTCGATTAACCTTGGAAAGATGGGATTCCCCCATTTTAAAAAGCCCCGGCCAGAGAGATCTCGCCGGGGCTTTTTATTTCGGGGAAAAATTGACTTTTGCCATGCGTCAGGGAATATTATTTCAGCGCCAAATTCATCTTTTTTGGCCATACATCAATAATAACTAACCAAACGGTACTCCCATGCAAACCCTCCTGACTAAATCCTTAACACCGCTATTTTCACTGGCATGCCTAAGCCTCTTATCTTTTCAGGCACAGGCACAAACCACACTGAACCCCACCTATTTTTATTTGGTAAAAGGCGAGCTGATCGGCCGCTCGATTTCACTCGGTGACCCGACAAATTGGTCAACCAATATTCAAGGACGCGAAGGTGCGTCAGCAAGCGGCAAGTTATCGGTGGCACCGACTGATTTCAAAGCCAACGGCGATGCCATCCAACTCACCTGGTCAGCCCGCAAGAAAGTTCAGGGAAATCTCTCGCTCTATGGCAGCCCCATCGATTTATCCAAATACAAAGATGCAGCATCCCTCACCATCGACATGCGTGTTGATGTCAAACCCGATAAAAATGTCAGTGTCAGCCTCGACTGCGGCTATCCGTGCCGCGCCGAACTATCCATCAATCAAATGATCAAAAGAATGCCCAAAGGTGAATGGTTTTCGCTACCGCTGCCATTGAATTGCTTCAAAGGTGACAATTTTGATTTAGCCAAGATCAACTCCCCATTTGGGATTGGCACCGATGGAAAATTTACCGTCAGTATTACCAATATCCGTTTGGAAAAATTGCCCGAAGGGGAAAAAGGCTGTGTAGAAGATACAAAGGAATAAGGCTTAGATGCCATTTCATCATCCTTATTGAGGCCACCTATGTGGCCTCAATTATTTCTCGCCTCAATTAACGTAATTCGGAACACGCGGTGCCATTTAGCGATGACAAAAACCGGTGACATAACTGAATTATATAACCCCTCCTAATTAACCCTTTATCTACGCTCAGGCTTCTGTTTTCCGGGCTCTCACCCACCTTTAAGTTCCGTCGAGAAAACTTACACTGGTCGCTTAAATTATCGCCAAAACATGCGCTAATTCGTTGTTTTTAATGGAAACACCAGAAATGGCATGGTTGCTGCTAATCATGGTAACGGCTTAGGCTGTTTTTCACTCACTCAATATGGCTTCATTTAAAAGGACGACTATTATGAAACTGATCAAATTAGCGGCAGCAGCACTCATTACATTGAGTTCGCTGACTGCACAAGCAGCGTATCTAGACATCACTGGTGGTACCACTACCAACATTTCCAGCAGCGGCGCGAATCACAACTATTTCAAAGCAAATGGTGCTGTTACCGCTCCGTCATTCAATGTTGGTGGGAACCTGGTGTCTAATTTCTCCGGCACAGTAACTCTTAAATTTACCTATCTGGGGGCTGAGGCCTCTTATGAAAATAAATTTATTACCAGCGCCGGCAGCTTTACCAACGCACCCGGAAAAGCATACGGAACATCTGTTGGTAGTTCATTTGTGCTGTCCGATAGCTTCAGCTTGGGCGAAGCAATTGGATTTAGCTTCAAGAAAGGCACCTCAGGCGGCCTGACTGTAGCAAACGGTGCTAACAATGAAGGCGATACCACGCTCTCATTCGCTACCTTGCTGGCTGGCTCTTTCAATGCTTCACCTTTCGATGCAATCCTGTTCTTTGATGACACTGGCGGCTACCAAGACGACGACAACCACGATGACCTGGTTGTTGGTGTTCAAGTGATCAGCGTTCCTGAATCATCAACTTTGGTTCTGATGATGATGGGCTTGCTCGGTCTGTTTGCTGCTCGTCGCATGAAAGCGTAATAAACGCCTTGTGCTAAAACAAACCCGGCTGTTGCCGGGTTTGTTGTTTTTAAGGACAAAAAAAACCGCATTTACGACCAATAAATGCGGGCTTCTTTTATCGCTATCACGCCGGCTGTTTATGCCGTGTAAATACCCTGACTACGCAGGTAGTCATCATAGTTACCATGGAAATCGATCAACCCCGTCGGCTGCATATCGATAATCCGGGTTGCCAGTGAGGATACAAATTCGCGGTCGTGGCTGACGAAAATCAAGGTGCCGGGATAATTTTCCAGCGCGAGGTTTAATGCTTCAATCGATTCCATATCCAGGTGGTTAGTCGGTTCGTCCATCAGCAATACATTGGGGTTGACCAAGCTGAGTTTGCCGAACAGCATGCGGCCTTTTTCTCCACCGGATAATACTTTTACATTTTTCTTCACATCGTCGTTTGAAAACAACATGCGTCCGAGTGCGCCGCGCACCAATTGCTCGTCACCCTTGGTCCATTGCTTCATCCAGTCAAACAAATTGCTGTTGTCTGCAAAGTCGGCGGCATGGTCTTGTGCGAAATAACCAATCTCGGCCTGCTCTGCCCACTTCACAGTGCCTGCATCTACTGCAAGGTCGCCGTACAAGCAGCGCAGCAGGGTAGTTTTACCGGCACCGTTGGGACCAATAATCGCGATCCGCTCGCCGGCTTCGACTTGCATGCTTAAATCGCTAAACAGGGTGCGGTCAAAACCCTTGCTGACGCCCTCGAGCGTAACAGCCTGGCGATGCAGTTTTTTGTTTTGCGTAAACTTGATGTAAGGGCTGACCCGGCTCGATGGCTTAATGTCATCCAACTGGATTTTATCAATTTGTTTTGCGCGCGATGTCGCCTGTTTGGCTTTGGAAGCGTTCGCAGAAAAGCGGCTTACGAAGGATTGCAATTCGGCAATTTGCGCCTTCTTCTTCGCGTTTTCATTCAATAACTTTTCACGTGCTTGCTCGGACGCGAGCATGTAATCATCGTAGTTGCCGGGATAAACACGCAGCTCACCGTAATCCAGATCCGCCATATGGGTACAAACCGCATTCAAAAAGTGACGGTCATGCGAAATGATAATGATGGTGCTATTGCGCTGGGTCAGCATGCCTTCCAGCCAGCGAATGGTGTTGATGTCCAGGTTGTTGGTCGGTTCGTCCAACAGGAGCACATCCGGATCAGAGAACAAGGCCTGTGCGAGCAATACGCGCAGCTTCCAGCCCGGCGCTACCGCGCTCATAGGGCCAAAGTGCTGTTCGATCGAGATATCCAAACCGAGCAATAATTCACCCGCGCGCGATTCAGCGGTATAGCCGTCCATTTCAGCAAAGGCGACTTCCAATTCCGCTACGCGCATACCATCGTCTTCGCTCATTTCTGGCAATGCATAAATGCGGTCGCGCTCGGCCTTAACGGCCCAGAGTTCGGTGTGCCCCATAATCACGGTGTCCACCACCGAAAACTCTTCGTACGCGAATTGATCCTGCTTCAATTTCCCCAAACGAAGATTGGGCTCCAACATCACCTGTCCGGCAGAGGGCTCGAGATCGCCCCCCAGGATTTTCATAAAGGTGGATTTACCGCAGCCGTTGGCGCCGATCAGGCCATAACGATTGCTGTTGTTGAATTTAACGGACACATTTTCAAAAAGCGGTTTAGCACCAAACTGCATGGTGATATTGGCGGTGGAGATCACGGGTAATTTCTCTGCGACTGAGTGTTTGATAATAAAAAGGCGCGCATTTTAGCCTAGTTGATGCATCAGCAGGGATTTAAGTCAGAGCATTTGCTCAAAAATTATCCTGCTTGTGCCACTATCGACGGCAAATCCGGTTCTGCAAATTAAAAAGCCCGCATTGCGCGGGCTTTTTAGTCACCAACATCAACACCTTAATCAGGGGATGCGGTGTACCACTTTTACCGATGCATCCACCAAACTGGAATCAATATAACCGATCATGGTGGGATTAGCGGCAACCAGGGCTTTAACCGCCGCATCGTCACCCACGTCTTTCGGTGGAGTGCCTTTACCGGTGAACACCAACTGCGACCAATAGGCTTTGTATTGGCTCGTGTTTTTCTTGCAGACCACTTCGTTAAAGGTTTCTCGCGCAGCTGAGCCTTCATTCTGGTTTACAGCGACTGCCGCTGAGCCATTGGGGAAGCTTTTGCTTTTACCCAAAAACAGGCGCGCAATATCCGCTTCGGGAATGGAATCAACACCGGCCGATGGGTGAACGATAACAGCCACTTCAGCAAAGCACAGCGTTGAAAGGCTGAACGCAACAACGGCTGCCATGGATTTTAATAATGTTTTCATTGTGGCAGTCCCCTTAGAACACCGCTTGTAAAGCAGCGGAAAGTAGTTTTTGTTCGCCATTAAGGTCATCGACATCGTCCAGCTGCAATTTGAGCGCAGTACCAGATGCAACATCCCAACGGACGCCGTAGCTAATCACTTCGCGGTCAATGTCACGCGCGGCCGCAGCTGCATTCAAGCCATCGATAAGCGGTTGGGTTTGGGCAGAAACCGGGATATCGCCAGTCAGGTTGGCAATTTCATCGTCCGCTTTGGAGCCAGTGACGTGGAACAGGAAGTCACTAACGCGTACACCTACCATCACATAGTCGCGTACGTTTTTAGCTAACAGTGAGTCTTTCACTTCAAACTCAACGTGTTCCGCTGCCGCGACAAAAATACCCGTGTCGATGTTGATGCCGACTTCACCAAAGGTGGCCTTGTCTTCATCAATCGCAATGGATGGCACTATCGACGCGAATGGACTTGCGGAGAGTTGGCTAATCAAACCAGCGAGTTGTGGGTTGTTAATGTCCACACTCAAATCTACCTGGTGATAAGCGGCGCGCAGCGTCCACCAGCTTTTACCAATAGTGGCGGCGACACCCATTTGATTGCGCAGGCTGGCATAGCCTTCTGTGCCATCCTCAAATTTGAAATCAGAATCGAAGCTGCCAAAGTACGCCTGGAAGGTGGTATCAAAACTGCCGAGGGCAGCCGTAGCATAGTAGTCGATACCGTCTACGTTATTGAATGGCAGGTAATACACTTCGTTTGGTGCGCTGATCCATGGATACGCATATCCAACGTCGAGATAATCCGAGTACATGTACAGCGGTGTACGCAAACGGCCCGCACGTACTTTACCGTTTTCGCTTGCCTGCCATGAGAGGTACGCCCAGTCGGCAGTCACTTCATAGTCGTTGGTACTACGTGCAATTAATTGTGCGGTTGCAGTGACATTTTCATTCACTTGCCCGGATACTTGCAAGCCGAGGATATTGCGATCAAACGTAAAATCTTCTTCGCTATAGCCTTTGTACGGAACACTATTTTCATCGTCGACCATGCCGCCTTCGACTGATAAAAAGCCCGAAATATCCACATCCGCTGCCTGGACCACGGGCGCTGCCATCAATGCAGCAATGGTCAGGGCGAGGCGGTTTTTCTTAGATATCATATTCATGATATTCATTGACTAGCCACTCCTATTGTTAACAAGCTAAGCCCAACATTTAATGATACGAACAAAAAAACACTGTTAAAAAACACGATGGAATGGCCAATGACATCGAGGGATAAAAAACAAAATCAATTACCGTTTTTATCGCCAGTTACTACATCGCCCTCACACAACAAGCGACATTATTTTTTCTTAACGCGTTGAATATCTGCCAAGGTTTTTTGCGCTTTCTGGTTGCCTTGCAAGGTGGATTTTTCCAACCAGTCTTCCGCCAGCGCAGCATCTTTTTGAACGCCTTCGCCAGCGAAATACATATAACCCACGATTAACTGCGCTTCGTCATAACCTTGTTCTGCGGCCTTGAGAAACCACTCAAAGGCTGTTGCCGGATCTTTTTCCTGCCCATAACCGTTGTAAAAAATGTAGCCAACCATGTACTGGGCTTTCATATTTCCCTGGTGCGCTGATTTATCAAACCAGCTGAGTGCGGTGGCAAAATCTTGTGGGAGTTGTTGGCCGGTGAAATACATATTGGCGAGAAAATATTGGGCTTCAGCGTGGCCGGCATTTGCGGCTTGCTGATAAAAATCCGCGGCTTTAGCGAAGTCTTGCGCTACGCCTTCACCCTGATAGTACGCAGAAGCTATATGAAATTGGGCGATGCTATTGCCCTGTATTGCGGCGTGTTCAAACCATTTGGCGGCTTGGGTGCGATCTTGTTCAACCAGTTCGCCTTGCCAATAAATCTTGCCCAATTCGAGCGCAGCTTGTGCGTGGCCTTTACTCGCTGCAGATTCCAAATCGTTGATGGCTTGTTTGGTATCGATGCTTACACCATCGCCCTGCAAATACATCATGCCCAGTTGATAGCGCGCGTCGAGGTTGCCTTGTGTTGCGGCTTTCTTAAACCAGCCGATAGCACGGCCGGGATCTTTTGGCATGCCCAAGCCGTCTTTTTGCATCAACCCGAGATAGTAGCGCGCATCGGCATTGCCTATGCTGGCGAGTGGTTTGAATTCCACTAACGCAAGATCGTATTTTTTTTTATTGAACGCTTTAATCCCATCGTTGAGTGTTGCTGCCGCCTGAAAACTCATCAGACATCCCAAAATCATTAGCAACCACTTCATAGCCATACCCTGTGACTTAAACTGAATCAATGTTGAATTAAGCGCCCGATGTCAGTGTCGCAAATTTCATTCTGCCCGACAATTGTCGGTAATTTTTACATTTGCACGCACAGCGTTATTAGTAAAAATTTCCAATTCGATCAGAAGCCCATTTTTGTTAGTTTATGCGACAAAATGATGAAATAGTGTCTCGGATTGTTGCAGCAGCTTTTCGTTATTATTTTTTTAAGCCAATTCCGCAACTTTTTTGAAAAAATTTTAATGCGCGTAATGAGACGCCAATCACAAAAAACGGTCGAGTGGATAAGCAAGCGGGAAGCCATGTTGCGAGGGGATGTCGGAAAATAAAAAGCCCGTCTATAACGGGCTTAATTGCACAACGAAAAACGAAATCCTAAGGGATTTTATAAACCACCTTGACCGTGGCATCGACCGCGCTGGAATCAACATAACCAATCATCGTCGGGTTAGCCGCAATCAAGGCTTTCACCGCTGCATCATCGCCGGCATCTTTCGGTGGAGTGCCTTTACCGGTAAAGACCAACTGCGACCAATAGGCTTTGTATTGGCTGGCATTTTTCTTACACACAGCTTCGTTGAATTTTTCCCGCGTTGCCGAGCCTTCATTCTGATTCACCGGGACGGCCTGTGCGCCGCCGGGAAAGCTTTTGCTTTTGCCCAGGAACAACCGCGATACATCGTCTTCACTCAACGAATCAAACCCGGTTGAGGGATGCACAATTACCGCAACCTCTGCCCAGGTTGCGCTAGCCATACCGAGTGTCAGGGTTGCCGCCAAAGCACAAATATATCTTTTCATGATGAACGTTTTCATGATGACTTTCCCTCCTAAAACACAGTTTGCAGAGCGACAGAATAGACCTGCTGATCACCTTGATTTTCGTCATCAACATCGTCGATCTGAAACTTAATTGCAGTACCGGTAGTGACATCCCAGCGGGTACCCAGGGTGACAACATCCCGCTCAACCACTTGTGAGGCGGCAACCGCTTGCAGCGCTCCGATCAGCGGCGCTGTTTGTGGCGATACCGGAATGCCCGCCTCCGGATGGGATGCTTCATCGCGCGATTGCGAACCGGTCAAGTGAATTAACCAATCACCAAAACGCACACCGCCCATCACGTAGCCGCGTTTATTTTTCGATAGCAGCGCATCTTCCGGATCGAACTCAACATATTCAGCGGCAGCCACAAAACGCCCGGTATCTATATTCAAGCCCACTTCCGCAAAGGTAACACTGTCGTCATCGACAAGCAGTTTGTTGGCGTTGTCGGCAAAGCCCAAGTTGGTCAAGGCATCGGCAAAGCCACCCAAGGTGCCGAAGACAGGGACGGCAATGCCGGTGACATCGACGGATAAATCCGCTTGGTGATAAGCAGCGCGCAAGGTCCACCAGTCTTTACCAATGGTGCCTGCGATACCCATTTGGTTGCGAGTACTGGCGCTCTCCATGATGTCATCGCCATTGAGATCCAGCTCATCATCAAATCCACCAAAATACGCCTGGAAACTGGTGTCGAAAATCCCCAGCGTGGCAGTGGTGTAAAAATCCACGCCATTCACATTATTGAACGGCAGGTAATAGACTTCGCGCGGTGGTGTAATCCACGCATAGGCATAACCTACATCGAGAAAATCAGAATACATATAAAACGGTGTACGCAAACGACCGGCGCGCACCTTGCTGCTTTCTGTTGCCTGCCAGCTTAAATAAGCCCACTCCGCATCCACTTCATAATCGTTTTCACTGCGTGCCGTTAATTGCACTGTCGCTGTTAATTTTTCTGCGACATTACCCGAGAGTTGGATACCAAGCAGATTGTCATCCAGAGTGAAATCTTCTTCGTCATAACCGCCATAGGGCAGGCTATTTTCATCATCAACCATGCCACCACCGACCGATAAAAATCCGGAAAAATCGATATCATCTGCATGGACCAAAGGTGTTGCCATACCAAGGGCAATCGCTAGCGCAAGGTTGTGTGTGTTACGAATCGAGCTGATTTTTTTCATTTGCGGTGTCACTCCTAATGTTACGCACGGCCTGTGCATGCACTTTCCTGAACAATAGCGCCATGCCACCGTGGCATAACGTAAAACGACCTGAATGCAGCTGCGATCTATTTAAAAATTCGCACGCGATTTACACCCGGAATTGGCTTGCGACCTTGCGCAATTCATGACTGATATGATCTATGTCATGGCTGATTTCATCTAACTCGCTGGTGCTACTGGTAACCAGTTGCGTGCTGCTGTAAATACCATTGACGTGATCGGAGACATGCGCAAACGTCACCGTTTGTTCTTGGGTCGCTGCTGCAATTTTTCCGTTGAGATCACTGATAGTGTCGACATTATTTAAAATGGAATTGAGCACTTCACCTGATGCACGCGTTTCTTCAACGCCGCGATTAGCGCGCTCCACACTGCCTTGCATTGCTGTTACTGCACTTGCCGACACTTGTCGCAATTCACTAATCACTTTGTGAATTTCTTCTGTCGCCTGACGCGTGCGTATCGCAAGGCCGCGCACTTCATCTGCCACTACCGCAAAGCCACGCCCATGTTCACCGGCACGCGCCGCTTCAATCGCGGCATTGAGTGCTAATAAATTGGTTTGCTCCGCAACTGTCTGGATGGTGTTTAACAACTGCCCTACATCCGCCGAAAATGTTTCAAAACGATTCACCACATCGGCAGCGCTGCGCACTTCATCTGCCAGTGTGCTGATTGTTGCCACATTGGCAGTGAGCGTTTCTTTTCCACGCGCCGCTGCAGAGCTTGCATCTTTCGCTTGCGCCGATGCATTGCCAGCGAAGTGTGCAATTTCATTCACCGTATTAAGCAGCGCTTCAATCGACGAACGCATACTGGAAACCGCGCGCGCTTGCTCATTAATGCGCCCGAGATTTTGGCTACTGGAATTGGTCAGGCGCGATGCAACCGTCGTGAGACCACCGAGGTCCTGACTGATATTGGCAAATGACCCGTGCAACTTCTCTACAAAAGCATTGAAATATTTCACCAGATACATAATTTCATCGCGGCCGGAATAATGGATGCGTTTGGTTAAATCACCTTCGCCGGATGCCATTTCTTTTAGTGAGGTGGTGACTTCATTGATACTGGAGGTAATTGAACGGCCGATGATAGAGCTGACAATCAAGAGCGCTACTACGGCACAAACTGAAATAATTAATAAAATTCGCGCAGCTTGTTTTGATGCATTGACGGTTTCACTTATCGATTCATCAAAGTGCTTTGCCGTTTCAGACTTCATATTCGAAAGCGATTTTCGCAGATCCTTTAAAATTTCCGCATTTGCGGCGGCCTCTGCCCCTACTTTTTCAAAATCGACATTGCCGCCGATAAAACTTTTGGCGATGCGCACAGCAGTGGTGTACCAGGTTTCCAATTGCGCATCCAACGCTTTTGCCTGCGCCGCAATATCACCATTTAAACTGGCTAATTTGCCCAGGTTCTGGCGAATTTCCTGATAGTGTTTATCAGCATCTGCAAGTGCTTGTTCGTCGCCTGTTGTCACCGAGCTATTAATTTTTTGCTCCATCAACAAGAGCGCGCCCAAATTAATAGTGGTTAATTCAAGTGTGGGATAAATACTCTGCTGAACCTCCGCCAAGCGGCTGCTGTTCGCGCGTTCAACCCACAGGGAATAACCTTGGCTAATTACAAATCCCAGCAGGGCAATAGTGACTAACAACATTAATTTTTTAGCGATGGTCAAGCGGAGCATTGGCCGTGCCTCAATAAACGCAGTGTTTTAATAATCATTTGGGTATAGCAGTCCCTTATCGAATGAGCAAACATGATCAGAGGATTAACAGCGCTATTGAGAGAGTAAAAATACTTACAAGCATTAAAAAAACCTAAAAAAAATCGCCTAATTGCGTTTTGCAATTAGGCGATTTTTTTTGGCGTCTCAAATAAATGTTAACGTTTAGAAAAACGAAATCAAATATGGTGCGCACCCACGGCGCTTAAAATATCGACCTTGGTTTTACTATCAACAAGAGCGGCACAACAAACATGAGCACTAGTACGACCGCGGCCATTAACACCAATGTTTGTAAATCGAGAGTTAACAACCACGCATAGGCAGGTTGAATGAACTCGCGCAGCGAAAATTGGCTCAGCACCAATACTGCAATCAAACTGACTGGCAGCAGGATAATAAGTTTTTCCAACCAGGGATTTAAGCGCTTGGGTGCAGGCAGGCTGGCCATGACCTTCGCACTAAAGTCACCGTCATCCAGGTAATCGCTGGAATGCTGCAGCTGTTGCCGCAAAAAATCATCGAATTGTTTGTCGTTCATATTAACGACCTCATTTAATTGCTTGTTCATTCCGGTAGGGCATCCTGCCAGGATGCCAATAGGGTTTGCAGTTTTTGTTTACCACGCGCTATGTGGGTTTTCACTGTCCCCAGCGGAATACCCATGATGGTCGCCGCCTCTTCGTGGGAGAAGCCGTCTTCATAGCATAGCCGAATCGCCAACTGCTGGCCGGCGCTCAGGGTTTGCATAGCGGCTTCCACATCTTTTTGCGCATGGAATTGTTTTACGCTGCACTGCTCAGCTTCGATCTCTTCGTTTTCATCGAGTTCACACCATTCAATTTTTTTCGCGCGCCAGCGGTTGGCGGCAATATTGAAGGCGATGCGATACAGCCAGGTGGAAAACTTGGCTTCCGCGCGAAACGCGCCCAGCGCAGCATAGGCCTTCATAAAGGTCTCCTGCGCCAGATCGTCCGCGAGGTGGGTATCGCCGTTGCACAGGCGTCTTGCCCAGGTGCGCAACGCCGACTGGTAGCGCAAAACCAGCTGCGCGAAGGCATGCTGATCCTTGCGGCTGACCACCCGCGCAATCAATTCCTGATCGGAAAGGGACATGCTGGTTAGTCCTGCTGCCCAGCCTGCGTGTCGATCGTTAGTGGCGTACTCCCCGTTGGCCGGTTCAAATACCAGATCAGGACTTGCGAGATTCCCAAGCCAATCCAGATAAACCCAATCGCACCGATTTGTATATCAAACGCGATAGTCAAAAAGATCAACCAACCTGCGCCCAGGCAAATATTACGGATGCCCTTGGCCTGGTTGCCGGTGTCATCGGCACTTTTCGGTTCATCGCCGCGCAGCAGTTCGATGGGAATATCGCGCCCGGCGGCAAGCAGCTTGTCGATATTGTTGTTCATGTCGCGCTGGCGACGGCGTCTGGAACCAAAGAAAAACACCAGCACCAGAATCAATAAAATAATCGGGCCACCAAAAATAAACAGGATGGCCAATATGGGAATCAGCAGCGCCAAATTCGCGGTGTTGCCATTGCCCTCGCCAAATGCCTTACTCAGGTTGTCTTCCCAATTGTGCTCCCAGTTCTGCTGGTCGCGCACTTGCTCTGCTATTTTTTGTGCATGCTCGGCTTGCTCACGCGCATGTTCGTGCTGCTCACGGGCAAACTCCTGCTGATCCCGCACAAAGTCTTGTTGCTCCCGCTGCCAGTCCTGGCCTTCACTTGAATTGGCGGGCGGAGGAACAGGTACCGTTTCGGGTGCGGGTGATTGAACCTGCACAGGTACCGGGTGATCGAGCGGCACCGGAGTGCCTTCCAGTTCGGCAGCGTAAGCGGCGGGCGCTACGCACACACAGGCGATGCCAAGGGCGCCAAACAGGCGCGGCAAGCGATAAAGTAAGGTCATGGGAAAAGCCTCTCAGGAAAAATCCGGGCAGGATTACATCAATATTGCCCCCAACTCACAAGCTAAGACACAGTCTAGTGAGCTTCAGATTCAGCCGAGTGGTTTATTTTTGCGATGGCTACAAAGCCGGCCAGTGCGCCGGCTTTGTAGTAGATGGTGTAGCAGGTGGACGGTGTTAGTGAACCAGTTTTTGCCAGAGGCTCTTGATCGGATTCTGGCCAGCGAGATTGCAATCGACTGATTCCAGCGGACGGAAATCATCGCGCAGTGGCAGCCATACCGCGCCTTCGCAGGTCTCGGCGCTGAGTTTGCCAGTGGTCGCATCCAGCCAATCAAAACTCACACCGACCGGCGGCGTCTGCTCCAGGCTGCGCGTCGGCACCTGCTTCATAAAATCCGACCAGACTTGCAATGCGCCGCCCGCTCCACTCAATGGTGTTGCGCTGTTGTCATCGCGGCCGAGCCACACAACGGCGAGATGTTCACCACTGAACCCGGCGAACCAGCTATCGCGCTGATCGTTGGTGGTACCGGTTTTACCGGCGAGGTCGATACTCGATGGAATCTGGTTGTAAGCGCTGCGCCCGGTGCCTTCACGCAGGGTGCGCTGCATGGCGTACTGCAGCTGGAAGGTCGCCTCGCTGGAGAAACGCTGCTCCAATTCGAGCGGATAGCGTTTGAGCGGTTTGCCATCGGCGGCGAGCACTTCGCGGATGGCATGCAGCGGTGTGTATACCCCTTCGGCAGCGATGGTGTGATACATACCTGCGATTTCCATGGGTGACATATCGATCGAGCCCAACAGCATCGACGGCAATTCCGGTACATCGCCATGATAGCCAGCGCGCTTCACTGTTTTGGCAACGCGATCCAGACCCAGCGTCATCCCCAAACGCGCGGTGGATTGGTTGTAGGAATAGGCCAGGCCTTTGTAGAGAGGGATATCGCCATGGTCTTTTTTATCGGCGTTTTGCGGCGCCCACCACTTGCCGCCGGATTTATAACTCACCGGCGCATCGCTAATGATGGTGCCCAGGTTGTACTGCTGCGGAATTTCCAGCGCGGTTAAATACACGAATGGCTTGAGCAATGAACCCACCGGGCGCTTGGCATCGAGCGCGCGGTTAAAGCCGGTAAAGCGCGGATTCTTATCGCCCAGCAGCGCGAGGATTTCACCACCGCCCACCGATGTGACCACCATGCCGCCTTGCACATTTTTGGTTTTGAATTGCTTCTCCAATTGCTCCACGCGCAGCTTCATGGATTTTTCCGCCTGCCGCTGCACCATCGGCGAGAGCGTGGTGAAGATGCGCAAGCCTTCGCTGCGCAGATCACTTTCGTTGTAATCCTGATTGAGCTGGCGCTTCACCAGATCCATAAATGCCGGATAAGTCGTGGTGCGCGCCTCGCCTTCAGCGACTATTCCGAGCGGCGCAGCCTGGGCCGTTTTTAATTGGGCATCGGTAATCAAGCCTTCCTGATGCATCACCCCCAACACCACATTGCGGCGGTCTTTCGCGCGCTCCGGATTGCGCCAGGGATTGTAATAAGACGCCCCTTTGACGATGCCGACTAGCAGCGCCAGTTCATGGATTTTCAGCTCGCGCAAAGGCTGGCGGAAATAATGCTGCGCGCCCAGCGCAAAACCATTGATCGAACGCGGGCCGCTCTGCCCTAAAAACACTTCGTTGATATAGGTTTCCAGGATTTCAGATTTGCTGTAATGCGCCTCCAGCAAGACCGCCATGATGGCTTCCGGAATTTTGCGGCGCAGAATGCTCTGCTCATTGGTGAGGTAAAAATTCTTCACCAGCTGCTGGGTGATGGTACTGCCGCCCTGCTTCACCCCACCGCTCGTGGTGTTAACCCAAGCCGCACGCAAAATCGCCATGGGCGATACGCCGTGATGATCGAGGAAATGTTTGTCTTCCACCGCCAACAAGGTTTCGCCGAGCAACGGCGGTAAATCGCTGAGGCGCACCAGCAGGCGATCCTCTTTATCGGCCGGATAAAAACCGCCGATCTCCTCTGGCTCCATGCGCACCAGTGGCAAATCAGCGCCCGCCAGATCGATCAACCCTTGCACAGTGCCGTTATTAACGCGCAGCATAAATTTGCGCGCGGCTTCTTTTTTATCCCAAAAATCAAAGCCGCGGCTATGGATGTGATAAACCACTTCGTTGGAACCCGCGCTGACTTTTTTCAGCACCTGGCCGGGCGTATTCGCGTTGCCCTCAAAGCGATAACCCAGCGCGCGCAATTCCTGTTCGAACAGTGCCGGGGTCAGGGATAAGCCTTGGTATAACTCCAGGGGGCGCGCATAAACGCGCGCCGGCAATGCCCACTTTTTCCCCTCGAATTTTTCGCGCACAACCGAATCAAGATACAACGTCCAGATTCCCATCAACGCAACGATCAACAGCAGGCCATAAAATATCCACAAGCGCACCAATGCCCAACCATGACGAGCGGGAGTAGCGGATGATTTAGTCGTGCGACGGTTGGTTGAGCGGCGTTTAGTCATAGGCAATCTTTTTTGATAAATCTAACTTACGGATGAATTTACAAATGAACTTGGAAATAAATAGCTGGGCGCACAAATTCGGGCGCCAGTTTAACTGCCACCTCCAGTGAATGCGAGGCTAAATAACGGTGCCGGGCGGCCACGCGCTGGCTTCTGCTTTATCCGGCGAGGTGAATTTTGCATAATGCCGCGCAACTTCACTCTCCATTTCCCTTTCATTCCTCTAAAAAGGTTTTCCAACTGATGAGCAAGCAATATCACATCTACGGCATAGGCGCGGCGTTGGTCGATACCGAAATTACCCTCACCGATAGCGATCTCACCACTATGGCCGTCGCCAAAGGTGTGATGACCCTCGTGGACGAAGCGCGCCAGAATGCATTGATCAATTATTTGCAAGATCATCTGGTAGCATCGCATCGCGCCAGCGGCGGTTCCGCAACCAACAGCATCGTCGCTGCCGGCTATTTTGGTTCGCCTAACTTTTATTCCTGCAAAGTCGCCAACGATGAAAATGGCCAGTTCTATATGCAGGACATTCGTGCCGCCGGAGTTGCAACCCCTGCACACATAGTTCCGCCTGCAGGTATCACCGGCAAATGCCTGGTCATGATTACACCTGACGCTGAACGCACCATGAATACCTTCCTCGGCATCAGCGAAACCCTTTCAGTGAATGAGTTGGATACAACTGCCATCGGCCAATCCAACTATGTTTACATCGAAGGCTATCTGGTTACCTCAACCACCGGCCGCGCCGCAGCGATTGAACTGCGCAAGCAAGCCGAAGCCACTAACACTAAAACCGCATTGAGCTTGTCTGACCCGGCGATGGTGCAATTTTTCCGTGACGGTTTAGTGGAGATGATTGGCGCAGGTGTGGATCTAATTTTCTGCAACAAAGATGAAGCAATTGGTTTTACCCAAACGCAAAATATCGAAGAAGCCTGCGCTGCGTTAAAGCAATACTGCAAACAGTTTGCGATCACTTGTGGCAGCGAAGGCGCATTGGTATTTGACGGAAGGAATTTGGATAAGGTGGCGGCGCCCGCGGTAAAAGCCATCGACACTAACGGTGCGGGCGACATGTTTGCCGGTGCGTTTTTGTATGCAATCAACAACGGCAAAGATTTTAAAACCGCCGCCGAATTTGCCAATCGCGCGGCCGCCAAAGTGGTGTCGCAATTTGGCCCACGCTTGCAGCCAGAACAACACGCCGAATTAAAAGTCGGTTTCTTTTAAACAACGAAAATACCAAAAGATAAAAATGCAAACAGGATGAAAGGCCCTTGGGGCTTCATCCTGCTTATTTACACCCTTGCTACTTGGGCCCGAATAACAGCCACAAGATAAAGCCAATGAATGGCAACAGCAGCAACACCACGATCCAAAGCACTTTCGTTCCCGTACTTGCACCGCTCTGCGCCGTTTTTACAATCGCGTAAACAATACACACCAGTAAAATAAAACCCAGAATCCCGCCAGTTTCAACGTTCATATTCTTCTCCTATCGGTATGAATTCACGGTAAAAAACAACCTCATTCCCCAACGCCAGCGCCAATAAAAGGGCGCATTTGCGCGTATAACCCCTTGGGGCGAAAAAGCCTACGTTTTAGCCAGTTAATTACAGTGCAACAAACACACCAGCGCAACTTCGACTTTCGCTTTCAAAGGTGAACAATCATCACTGGCCAAAACATCTTATTTGGCATCCAGTCATTTTTGCTAATGATAATTGTTGTTATTTGTGCCAAAATGCCCCTCCTTTTTAGTCTTA
>DATIGS010000289.1:0-13744 GCA_035481425.1 Cellvibrio sp.
TGACCGCTTAATGCATCTTCCACCTCATTGGGGAATACCTTAAAACCGCTCACATTAATCATGTCTTTCTTGCGATCAACGATTTTGATGTATCCATCCGGTTGAATGATGGCTATATCGCCCGTCTTAAACCAGCCGTCAGTATCGAGGACTTCTGCGGTCGCATCAGGACGTTGCCAATAACCTTTCATCACCTGGGGACCTTGTACGCACAACTCCCCTACTTCACCGGATGGCAGGCTATTACCTGCGTCATCAATGACTTTGCAATGGGTGTCAATCAGGGGAAGCCCTACAGTTCCATATTGAACATGCTCTAGCGGATTGTTGGAGACGACCGGGGATGTCTCTGTCAGACCATAGCCTTCACTAATCGGTGCTTTGGTCACTTCCATCCAATGTTTTGTTGTTTCTGCCGTAAGCGCCATGCCACCAGAACATGTAAGGCGCAAATTACTAAAATCCAGTGCACAAAAATCCGCGTTGCGCAGCAATGCGTTAAATAGTGTATTGAGTCCGACAAAAAAAGTGATTGGTTTGCCGCGCAAGGTTTTTACAAATCCCGGAATATCGCGCGGGTTGGGAATTAAAATACTGTGATTGCCCAGTACCATCGCCGAAGTGCAATGGATGGTAAAAGAATAGATGTGATAAAGCGGTAGAGGTGCAGCATACAGCTCCTGAGCCGGGCGAAAAATATCTTTCATCCGCTCGTTGAGCTGCGCCATGTTAGCCACTAAATTTCGATGCGTCAGCATTGCGCCTTTTGCTACACCGGTGGTTCCACCGGTGTATTGCAAAACAGCAATATCATCCGGTGTTTGTGCAACGGGTTGCCAAGGGTTGTTCGCCATTGCCAGCGCTTTATTGAAGCCAATTTGTTGCGGAAATTCGAACGGGGGAACCATTTTTTTAAGATGCTTCACCGCAAAGTTAAGTAGCACACGTTTGAATGGCGTATGTAAATCGGCAAGTTCGGTGACGATCACTTGTTCTACTTTTGTTTCTTTAATAATAGAGGCTGCATTCTTGGCAATATTTGCCAGCACTACTAATGCCTTCGCGCCCGAATCATTGAGTTGATGTTTTACTTCATGTGCGGTGTAAAGTGGATTGGTATTTACGACCACCATACCTGCGCGCAAGGCCCCAAACACAACCACGGGGTATTGCAAAATATTGGGCAGTTGCACCGCAATTCTATCGCCCGGTTTTAATGTGGTGTGTTGCTGTAAATAGGCGGCAAAGCGGCCGGACAATCGGTCAAGGTCAGCATAAGTTAAGGTGCGATCCATACAAGTGAACGCATTTTTGTCAGCAAATGACTTACAGGCTCCAGAAAAAACCTCAACAAGGGTTCTGTTGTAATTCAGTGACATTCGACATTCTCCACTTTGTTATTTTTCAACATTAAAAATCAGCACAGGCCAAGTTCATTAAATTGTCCGCACCCGACTCTATTGATTTAACCAGACTGAGAGTCCGCGGCAATATACGCGCGAAATAAAATTCCGCAGTCGCCAGCTTTGCACGATAAAAACCCGGGTCATCTGCTGGTGAAACCAATTGCTGTAGCGCGGTTTTTTGCGCTCTGAGCCATAAAAAACCCACCACAAGATAGCCCGAATACATTAGATAATCTACCGCAGCTGCACCGATTTCATCCGGGTTACGTTGTGCCTTGCGCGCAATATCCACACTCAATTGCTGCCACTCTTCACAGAGTGTAGCCAAATGTGCGGCGTGCACTGCGAGCGGTTCATTATCATCGCAACCGCTACAGAAATGCTTTATTTCATTGATAAGCGGAATGAGCGCCTTACCATTCGAGCCCAATACCTTGCGCCCCAGTAGATCCAGCGACTGAATACCGGTGGTGCCTTCATATAAGGTTGCGATTCGGCAATCGCGCAGATTTTGCTCCAATCCCCAATCGCGGATATAACCATGCCCGCCAAGGCATTGCAGGGCGAGATTCGCCGACTCAAACCCGACCTCGGTGCTAAAGGCCTTCACAATCGGGGTCAGTATACCGAGCAGCTCTGAGGCTTGTTCCCGCTCATCAGCGTTTGCCGACTGCAGGCTCACATCCATCTTGATACTAGTGTAGTAACCCAACATGCGAATCCCTTCGAGCAGGGCTTTTTGGGTCAACAGCATGCGGCGAACATCAGGATGAACAATTATCGGATCTGCCATGCCTTCGGTATTTTTAATCCCACTCAATGAACGCATTTGCAGTCGTTCACGCGCGTACAAACAGGACTTTTGATAACCCAGTTCGGCGTGGGCAAGCCCCTGCAAACCTGAGCCTATCCGCGCCAGATTCATAAAGGTGAACATATGGTTTAAGCCTTTGTTCACCTCCCCCAGCAACCAGCCTTTGGCATGCTCAAATTGTAGTTCGCAAGTCGCATTCCCATGAATGCCCATCTTTTCTTCAAGCCCCACACATTTCACTGTGTTCTCCACGGTACATGCCCCATCACCCCCATCTAATAATTTAGGGACAATAAAAAGAGTGAGCCCCTTGGTACCCACGGGGGCATCCGGCAGGCGGGCAAGCACTATGTGGATAATATTTTCGGCGAGATCATGGTCGCCAGAGGAGATGAAAATCTTGGTGCCGGTGATGCTGTAACTGCCGTCGGCTTGGGGCTCGGCGCGTGTACGCAATAACCCTAAATCACTGCCTGCCTGCGCCTCAGTCAGGCACATTGTGCCCGTCCAGCAACCGGAGATTAACGGCGGCAAATATTGCTGCTTTTGCTGGTCGGTACCATGAGTTTCGATGGTATGCATCGCGCCCTGAGACAACCCTGCATACATAGCCCATGCCCAATTAGGTGTCCCCACGACTTCATTCAGGATCACACTGAGCGATTGCGGCAGGCCTTGGCCGCCATAGTCTGTTGAGCGCGACAAACCCGGCCAACCGGCAGCACGATAATGTTGATAGGCTTCCTTGAAGCCAGAGGGAGTTATGACGTTGCCATCAATTAGTTGACACCCCTGACGATCGCCAATTGGCCCTAAAGGTGCCAGCACTTCTTCAGCAAAGCGCGCGGCCTCGCCCAAAAACGCCTCGGTTAATTCGCGATCCAGGGAAGGATAACCTATTGCCCTGCAGTGCCCTGCGTAATCAAACAACTCGAACAAGGT
This sequence comes from Cellvibrio sp., assembly GCA_035481425.1. Classification (GTDB taxonomy): domain Bacteria; phylum Pseudomonadota; class Gammaproteobacteria; order Pseudomonadales; family Cellvibrionaceae; genus Cellvibrio. The sequence continues at coordinate 3,163 of DATIGS010000289.1, forward strand.
AAACGCGATATCGCGCAGTGGTGTTTGGTAATTATTCATCCTTAAGTACCCAGGCAAGCGCCCGTTAGCAATCGACATGGCGCAAGCGAGGCCAGCCATTATTGGTTGATTTTTAGTTATGGTTTTGCATCTTGGCAGATATAACTTTTATGTCAAATAGTTGTTCTTTTTCACACTGTAAAGAACTAAAAGTTAGCCTAGGTGCCAATCACGATGTGATTCGCGTCAACAAGCGGAGCAATTCTGCGGTCACCGCGGCGGTAAAGCCCCAGATCTCATAACCTTCATAATGGTATACAGGAACATTAAATTCACGGCCATTGCGCTCAAATGTATCCTCGCGTACTTGAATTCCCTCGCTAAAAACCCGAAGCGGAACATGGAAAACACTATCGAGTTCTGCGGGAGATGGCTGCAATGGGACGCTGGCATCGAAGCTCGCCACGAAAGGCGTGACCGGAACGCCCGCGCGGGTGTACGAACGGGGCAACCGTCCCAACAGACTGATTGCCGAAGCCGGCAACCCGATTTCTTCCTGGGTTTCACGCTGAGCTGTGATAAATAAATCCGCGTCGCTTGCCTCCCACATCCCGCCAGGAAAACACACTTCCCCAGGATGATGGCGCAAATGCGCAGCGCGCTTGGTATAAAGAATGGCCGGATTATCGCCGCGGCTGATCAATACCAACACCGCAGCTTGCGGCTGCAATACAAGCTCCAAAGGATCGTGGATGAGATATCGTGATAAAGCGTTTAACAGTGCATCACTCAACCGGCTTCACCTCGACATCGGCCAAACGCCAAACATCAAACGCGGGCTCTTCGTAAGGATGGGCGGCGCGCAATGCATCGATTGCATCGCCAATCAATTCATCGAGACAAACCAGCTCAACACGGTATTCGGGGAGAGTTTCGAGTTGGCCAAGTTGGCCGACATAGGGATTGGCGCCCACCAAGGGACGAAATTGCCCTTGCCCAAGCACCTGCCAACAACACTGATCGTAATCACCTATGCGCCCGGCGCCAGTGGAGAACACAGCAGCTTTTACTTGTTCAAGATGGGAGTCGGGGACAAAGAAGACCAATTTATACATCTACCATGCCCCCACTAACTGACGGGAAATATCTGGAGTTAAATCACACGAACTGCAATTACATGCTCAACTTTTGTCAGCGCTGCTATTACTTCTGCAGAAGGCGCAAGCTCAACATCAATGATGTTATAGGCTACATCACCACGGCTTTTGTTGACCATATCCACCACATTGACCTTGTGATCGGCCAGTACCGAAAGTACATGCCCCAGCACACCAGAGACATTCGCATTAGAAAAGGTAATGCGCGAACCAATGCCCTCATTGCGGTCCATAGCCACGGCCGGGAAATTAACGGAGTTTTTGATGTTACCGTTCTCCAGATAATCCACCAATTGGTCGGCGGCCATAATCGCGCAGTTTTCTTCTGCTTCTTCCGTGCTGGCGCCAATGTGCGGCATTGCCAATACGTCCGGGCGATTCAGCAGGATTGGCTCGGGGAAATCACAAATGTATTTACCCAAATGCCCGGCATCCAGGCTCTCGACAACGGCGTGCGCATCCACGATGGCTTCACGCGCGAAGTTCAACAACACAGCGCCTTTTTTGCAGACTTTTAAGGTATCCGCATTAATCAGGTGCTTGGTTTGTGGAATCGCTGGTACATGCAGAGTGATAAAGTCGGAGCGAGCCAGCAGCGATTGCAGGTTCTCCATACGGCCAACCTGGTTTGGCAAACGCCATGCAGCTTCAACAGACAAAGCCGGGTCAAAACCCACAACATTCATACCTAATGCCAAAGCCGCATCAGCAATCAAGGAGCCGATCGCCCCCAAGCCAACGATACCGAGGGTTTTACCCTGAATCTCCATACCGGCAAAATTGGATTTTTCTTTTTCAAGCAACTTGGACATTTCGTCCGCGTCGGTCATATGTGTCAAACCATTCACATAATGCATACCCGAGACAATGCCGCGAGAACCGAGCAACATGCCAGCGAGCACCAGCTCTTTCACCGCATTGGCATTAGCACCAGGCGAATTAAATACCACTACACCTTTCTTGGTGTATTCATCCACCGGAACATTGTTAGTACCTGCACCCGCACGGGCAACTGCCTTGACTGACTCAGGCAATGGCTCACCGTGCAACTTATGACTGCGCAGGATATACGCATCCGGTGCGCCAATATCACTGGCAACTTCATAATTTTCACGAGGGAAACGGTTCAAGCCTTTCACTGAAATGGCGTTGTAGGTTTTTATTTTAAACATGGTCATCTTCCTCAAGTCGGCGAACAAAAAGGCCGTGTAAAAACACGGCCTGATTCGATCAATATCTGGTTATCAAGCGGCGGTGGCTTCGTTGTATGCCCAAGTCAGCCAAGGCAATACTGCTTCCAAATCAGCTGCATCTACGGTTGCGCCACACCAGATACGCAAACCGGCCGGCGCATCGCGATAAGCGCCAATGTCGTAGGCCACACCTTCTTTATCAAGCAATTTGATCATGGCTTTTACCTGATCGGCAGTTGCTTTCAAGGTAAAACACACAGAGGTGTTGGACAGGGTTTCTGGAGTTTGCGCCAGGAAATCGATCCAATCATTTGCCGCAACAAATTTCTTCAACACATCCAGATTGGCGTTAGAGCGAGCGATGGTTTCTTTAACTCCACCGATTGAACGCACCCAATCCAGCGCATCAAGGTAATCAGCTACAGCCAACATAGATGGCGTATTGATAGTGTCACCCTTGAAAATACCTTCTACCACTTTACCGCCACTGGTCATGCGGAACAGTTTTGGCATTGGCCAGCTCGGCTTGTAAGTCTCCAGACGCTCAACCGCGCGTGGACTAAGGATAAGCATGCCGTGAGCCCCCTCACCACCCAGCACTTTTTGCCAGCTGTAAGTGATCACATCGAGCTTGTCCCATGGCATTTCCATCGCGAAGACGGCAGAAGTTGCATCGCAAATTGTGAGACCTTTGCGATCGGCAGGAATCCAATCACCATTAGGCACTTTTACACCTGAGGTAGTCCCGTTCCAGGTAAAAATCACATCGTTATCAAAATTCACTTTGGACAGATCAGGCAGCAAACCATAATCTGCTTCGTGCGCATTTACGCTCAGCTTCAGTTCTTTGGTTGCGTCACTCAACCAGCCCTTACCAAAAGATTCCCATTGCAGGATATCTACACCGCGTGCGCCCAACAGCGACCACATGGCCATCTCAACCGCACCGGTATCCGAACCTGGTACTACGCCGACACGGTAGCCTTCGGGCAAACCAAGCAATTCGGCAGTATCTTCACAAGCGCGTTGCAATGCAGCTTTACCAATAGTCGAACGATGTGAACGACCCAAGGTGGATACATCCAACTTATCCAAGCTATAGCCTGGGCGTTTGCTGCAAGGGCCAGATGAAAAATTGGGGTTATTGGGCTTTACGGCTGGCTTCATGGTAATCCTCTAGCTGACAGGGACAGCACATCCGACAAACAAGGCTAATCAGGCGTGCCAACGGGGGTTCACTCCCTACTTCAATAGAATGCAAACCCGGAAAATTCGGGGCGTCGATTATGCCAGCTAGATATCAAATAACCTAGCCAGCCGAAGCGGATTGCCTGCAAAAAGCAGAATTAAAAGGCAAAAAAAAGCCCTCTGAAATTCAGAGGGCAGAGGGAGACGTCGATGCATCAACCAGACATCGACGGTGAGAGACCATTAACCATTCAAAACAAGGCCATTGCTGCAATGAAGCTCGTCATTTCAATCAACTGACGCTAATGTAAAACTTAATGACAGCGCTGTCAAACTTAATTTTACCTCTACTATAAATAAGGGCAAAGACATCCAAATTCCGTTAATCAAAGCCTTCTTAATCGATTCCAGTTATGCCGGCTGCGATAATTCTTCATTCATTGAGCAATATCGCGCAATAAACTCTTCGTGACGAGGCAGTAGATTCACATTGCTTGCGATGTGGTCACGAAAACCCTTCATGTAAGCGATAAATTCATCATCCGCCATATTGTCTACAATCGGCTGATAATTTTTTGGCGTAAACCCTTGGCCTATCAATACCTGTGACCAACCATTGGTCCTAAATAGCTCGTCACCGCCTAAAAACATCATGCCGCTTTCAACAAACATATCGATACGATGGCGAAGCGAGTCCGGTACGGACATGGTGCGCACATAATTCCAAAAGTCAGTGTCAGTGCGACGAGTGGCATGGTAGTGCAAAATAATAAAGTCGCGGATACTCTCTGCCTCCTCTCTTGACTGTCGATTGAACTCTTCCACTAATACCGGTTGAATGCCTCGCAGCGGGAAGAGACGCAACAATCGAATCAAACCTGATGTCACCATATGAATACTGGTCGATTCCAGTGGTTCCAAAAATCCGGACGATAATCCCAACGCGACGCAGTTTTTGTTCCAGCTAAGTTTGCGGCGCCCTGTTTTGAATTGAATCAGACGGGGTTCAGTCAACATCTTGCCGTCAATATTATTAGCGAGCGTTTTTTCCGCCCAATTGCGATCAGCAAATTGGCTCGAATACACCACACCGTTACCCGTGCGATTTTGCAAAGGAATTCGCCATTGCCATCCGAATTCATGCGCGGTCGCGCTGGTATATGCCGTCGCCGGACCAGCTTTTACAGATTGCACTGCAAGCGCAGAATCACAAGGCAACCATTGCTGCCAATTTTCATAGCCTGTTTTTAAAGTTTCCTCGATAAGCAGTCCGCGAAAGCCGGTACAGTCAATAAAAAAATCACCGGCAAGTACAGCGCCATTCGCCAAAGTTACGCTGGTAATATTGCCGGAGTCAGCATCCTGTTGGACACTTTCGACCTTACCCTCCTGCCGCACGACGCCCAATGCTTCGCTAAAATTACGCAAATATTTTGCGTACAGTCCTGCATCAAAATGAAATGCATAATTAAGAACCGGATTTTCAGATATCGCGAATTTCCCGGCCCGTGCAGCTTCATTTTCCAGGCAGTACGCTCCATAAGGTGCATTCACCCCTAATTTTTTAGCGCGAGTCCAAAAATGTTGGAATTCCCCAGCCCAAAAAATTCGGCCTATCTGCCCAAATGCATGGAGGTAGTCTTCGCCAATTTCACCCCAGTTTTTGAAGTTAATACCTAACTTAAATGTCGCGTGGGTAGCGCGCATCATCTCAGCTTCAGGGATTCCAATTAATTTATGAAACGCCATCATCGTAGGTATGGTTGCTTCACCTACACCAACGGTGCCAATAGCGTCAGATTCAAGCAAAGTGACTTTGACTTTATTTTGATAAATTTTTCCAATTGCCGCGGCCGCCAACCAACCCGCAGTGCCACCGCCGACAATAACCACACTATTCACTGCTTGCATGCTTTCACCTCGCACCGGGATCGGAAATTCGCCATTGTTTTTTTGATCTTATTTTTTATCAAAACCGACTATTTTTAATGTTGACCATTTGCTGAATATTGCTGATCGAACCAATCATCAAATAGGCATAACGGAGCAGTCCAGATCGATGCAGTTTTGCGACTTCAACATCCGGCAGTGCCAGCAATTTTTCCTTGCTCACTGTGGCATAACGTGAATTTTTATACTTTGTGCCATTGGAGAACTCTACCTCAAGCGTAATGCGTTCAATTAAGTCCAGACGTTTGAATTCACCAAGCATCCGCTCTGCTTCAGCAACACCTTCATGCACGACGGACAGCACATCTGTCATTCTTTCCAATAGCGGAGAATTTCCCCCGTACGCTAAAAATACTGCCTCTCCTTGTCCATTAGTTCCAATACGCGGACTATCCAAATCAACATGCACAACAGGCTCAACATCGCCATTCGGACGCTGTTGCATACCAATCACAAAAGGCTCGCGCTCAAGCACCGCAGGAATATAAGGCACACGCCATTGATCGCCAGATAAAAATAAATTTTCATTTATCTCAAATCCGAAAAGCGCAATTGTTAACCAGGAACCATCATCCATCGCTTGCAATAAAATGGGATAATATTTCTGCAATTCGTTAAATTCTGTCGGGTAAACAGCACAACCTCCAACAGCATCACCAAGATCTGCGCTACGTCGCGTGATAATACGCAAATCTTTATGCGCTAGATTATTCAATAATTCGTACCGTGCCATCACTTCCCCTTAATTTACTGCCAGTTGCTTTTCTTTTAATTGATCAAAAAATTCCCGATTACCAGGCAAATGCGCAAGATAATGCTCACGCTTAGCTTGTAAGTTTTCAATTTCTTTTAACAATTCTGTTTTCTTTTCATTTGCGCGAGAAAACCGCAGAGTCAAAAAGTTTGGCTGCATTCCCAATAATACGTACTGATAACTTGCCGAAGGAAATAATTCCATAAAATGACCAAAGTCATTTAAGACTGGGTCGCGATAATGCCACTCCTCAAGCAAATTGTTTAACCTATCAGTGGCGGGAACAGATTCGGTTACATAACGCCAATACGCTGTATCTCGTCGCTCGCTTAACAAATAGTGCAATTGTAAAAAGTCACGGATACGCTCCCAGCGCTCGTTAAAAAGCAGATTGTAACGATCTGCTATTCCTTTAAGCGCAACGGATGTTGCTGGCAAATTCTCACATAGATATGCAGCAGCCAACTCCACCATCACTAGGGCTGAAGCTTCCAGCGGCTCGATAAATCCGGCGGCCATGCCAATTGCTACACAATTACCGACCCATGGGGCCGCGCGATAACCCGGCTTAATAATTAATTGCCGCGCTGCACTTACATCTATATCTGAATTGATCGTTGCTACATATCGAGCCAAAACTTCACGAGCACGTTCTTCGGTTGAAAACTCACTAGCGTAGACGTAACCCACCCCGCGGCGATTTTGCAGCCCTATGTCCCAAATCCATCCAGCTTCTTGCGCGGTTGATAATGTTGCACTGTGGATAGCATCATTCTGATTGATGTATGGAACAGGAATAGCAAGAGCTCGATCATTGGGGGAAACATGATTCAAAGAAATAAATTCACTGGTTAATACACCGCCAATTAATTGATTGTGGGTACCACTGGCATCAATAAAAAAATCACCATCAAGTACAGTGCCATCGGCTAGGTTTAGTGCGATTATTTGATCCTTGCCATCGAGCGCCGCCGATTGAAAATTGCCAATAATATGTTTAACGCCAAGCCGATCGACAGCATGCTTTTTTAATAACTGGGCGAACCTTCCAGCATCCAAGTGGTAGCCGTAATTTAAAACACCGGCATAATCCGGTGTATGTAACTGTTTGGGAGCCCGCTTGGCATCCATCATATGAGATTGCAAACAGACCCAATGGGAAAATGATTGCGGCGAACCCGCTTGCTGGAAATTAGCACCTAGTGATGCTCCCGCCACCATGGGAGGAATAGTGAAGGGATGATCATAACTATCGCTATGACCCGCTCGCCAATTAATAAACCTCGATCCCTGTTTAAATGTGGCTTGGCAAAATTGTAGAAACTCACTTTCGCGGATGCCTATTTTTTCAAGTGTTCCGCGCATGCTAGGCCAAGTACCCTCACCTACTCCAATTGTTGGAATATCCGATGACTCGACCAAGGTTATCGAAATTGGCATGCCGTCAATTTGCACCCGTTCTGCTGCCAAACGCGCTGCCATTATCCATCCGGCAGTTCCGCCCCCCAATATCACAATTTTTTTCTGCACTTAGCACCTCGACCTAACGCTATGTATTGCAGTCTTACAAAAAACAAAGCCGCTGTCTCCAGCGGCTTTGTTTCAAGGACATCGCTTACATCCAATCAAATTAGAATGTATAGCGGAAGCCTAACTGGTAACGAGCACCCAAATCTTCCAAAGATAACACTTGTGCTTCTGAACGACCGTGGGTACGGTAATTCTCACCAGTCACGTTGATACCTTCAGCAGTAAATGTCAGGTTTTCGTTAAACTCGTAAGCAATAGACATGTCAATTTGAGAGTACTCTTCAACATATTCAGGTTGGTTACCACCACCAGCGGTACGACTTTCCAGGAAGCTATCACGCCAGTTGTAAGCCAAACGAATTTGCCACGCATCTCTATCGTAGAAACCAACTACGTTAGCGGTGTCTGACAAACCAGTCATAGCAAACTGACCTTCAGTTGAAAGGTTATCAAACTCAACATCTGAGTCCACCATGGTGTAGTTAGCTTGAACACCAAAGCCAGACTCGCCAAACCAGTGCTGAACTGCAGCTTCGATACCATCAATTGTTGTCGACTTATCGTTAACTGGTCTATTCACTTGCCATACTAACAAAGGATCATCGCCGTCCGCACGAACCCAGCTGTTATTGGTAGTGGAGATATATTGTGGGGCAGAGTTTGCCAGCACATAATCATGCAATGCTTGTTCTGAACTTTGTGGAATGCCACTTGTTATAGCAGTTTGCCCCAAGCGTACATCACGCAAATCACCAATGGTTTCATCATAGATTTGAGTACCAATAAATCCATCAACGTCCTTACGGAAATACCCCAACGACACGTAGCTCGCATCGGTGTAGTACCACTCAGCAGACAGGTCGAAGTTTTGTGATTCCATTGGCTTCAAGCCTGCATCACCACCGTTTGCAGTACGCAGATAGAGATCATTCAGACCAGTATCTGGTCGCAAATCTGCATAAGATGGACGACCGATAGTTTCACTATAAGAAGCACGTAACTTTAATGACTCAATTGGGCTGATATCGAAGTCAATATTTGGTAGCAAATAATCATAAGACCCAGTATGGTTTTTCTTGGTCTTATCATCAGCGTACACTACACCCCAGTCGTTATCGCTTTGCCACCAAAGAATTACTGGATCGTTAACTTCTGATGAAGTACTTACGTCAGTTTCCTCATAACGCAAACCAACAACCAAATTGGAGTCTAAACCACCCAATTCAAAGTTTGAGTTAAATTGAACATAGGCAGATTTGGTCTCTTCTTCAACTGTGCGGTTGATATTGTATTTGCCGTTCCATTGAACTTTGCCATTTACAAAATCATAAAAATCGTTAGACCAGTTAGGGGCCTGACCAGCTTGTGGAGGCTTAGAATTGAGTGCATAAATTGCTTCAGCAGATTCCACCAGCTTGGAGAGATTTCCATCAACGCCAGTAATAAACAAATTACTACCTGTCGTTGAACCGTAGTCAGGGAAATCATGACCAAAATCACGGCTTTCAAAGTATTGATCCGGGAACAAATCTGGATCTACACCATCCCAGTTACCAACGCCTTGACGGTTGTCACCGGAGGCTTTACTGAAGTTAACGTCTTCACGCTGTTCAATACCAAATTTCAAGCCAGCGTTTTCAAAGAAACCTGATCCATTAAATTGATATTCACCAAACAATTGAGTTTGTTCAATCTCAGTACGGCTGTGTGAAGTCGGGTTGTTAGTCATAGCACCACTAACGTCACCTCCATCAACGATACCGTTACAGTTACCATTCACGTACGCTGGACGATCAGCGCGTACGCGGTTAATACAGTCGTTGACTTTTACACTCATCAACGGCATATCTTTGGACCAATCAACATACTCTTCAGTAACGATGTTAGCATTCAGACCCATTTCCAAAGCGTCGGTATAGTTATTCGCGCTAGAGTCATGGTAATCAAGAGTCACTTTAAATTGGTCACTCACATCAAAAGCAAAGTTAAGACCAAGCGAATTGTTTTGTGTGTGTGAGTCAAGTTGGCCACCAGCAAAAGATACGTCTTTGGTGCCATTGTATGTTTCGCGATACAAAACTGGTGTACGAACCGCACCATTATCGAAAGTCAATTCAGAAATTGCGCTTGTGTTGAACCACACAGACTGCTGAGCGCGCTCTGAATGACGATCTAATTCAGAATAGGTGTAATCCAAGGTCGCAGTAAAACGATCTGTCGGCTTGAATTGAATAACACCTTGAGCATTAGTACGTTCACGCTCGTTATCTTGAACCTCATAACGCAGATCTGTAGGCAGAGCATACAAGTCACCATTATTAGGTTCATTGTTTATTACTGCTCCACTGGCAAAACGAGATTGTGATGTATCACTCCACTCATTAATGTTTGCCCAGTTATTTACGAAGATGTTTGCGTTTGCGCTATCGCGACGTTGGTATGAACCAGTCACTGCGACACCAAAAGTATCATCATCGTTTACCCAAGAAGCCAAACCAGATAGTTCCGGGGTTACTTCATCTCCTGCACTTGAGCGAACAGTTTCGTCCTGAATAGCTTTTGCAGCGATAGTCGCGCGGCTGCCAGCTTCCAATGGACGCAGAGTTTTAATATTGATCGTTGCACCCAAACCGCCAGTAGCTACGTCAGCACGGCCGGTTTTATAAACTTCAACACCAAATACTGACTCTGATGCCAAGTTGGCAAAATCGTATGCACGGGTAGCTGCGTCGCCGGTCTCACCATTCTTAACAGCAGGCATTACACGACCATTCAAGGTCACCATGTTCAACTCTGCACCGATACCACGCGCGGTTACCTGTGAGCCTTCA
>DATIGS010000290.1:0-17380 GCA_035481425.1 Cellvibrio sp.
GAAGCAACGCTCGATGAAGTGGGCGCAGAAATTTTACAAAACGTGATTGATGTTGCATCCGGTAAACGCAGCGTGTCAGAGGAGCTTGGGCATCAGGAATTCATCCTGACCTATAAAGCCTTTGAACCTATCGGCCCCAGCTGTTTGCCCGTGCGCCAAAGTGCATGAGTCCAGCCGTTATTGTCAGGGCATTTTATTCGGGATAAAAATAATGAAGCGATTAGAAGGTAAAACGGCATTAATCACTGCCGCTGCGCAGGGCATTGGCCGCGCCAGTGCGGAATTATTTGCCGCTGAAGGTGCACGTGTTATTGCAACCGATATTAATGTGGCCGCGCTCAGCGAATTGGCAGGTTGTGAAACGCGCAAGCTGGATGTGTTGAACAGCGATGAAGTAAATGCGCTCAGCAAAGACATTGGCAGTATCGATATTTTATTTAACTGCGCCGGTTATGTTCACAGCGGAACTATTTTGGAGTGCGATGAACAGGATTGGAATTTTTCATTCGATTTAAATGTCAGTTCCATGTATCGCATGATCCGCACCTTTTTGCCGGGTATGATTGCACGCGGCGGTGGTTCCATTATCAATATGTCATCGGTCGCCAGTTCTATTAAGGGCGCGCCCAATCGTTTTGCATATGGCATGACCAAAGCGGCGGTGATTGGCATGACCAAAGCGGTTGCGGCGGATTTTGTTACCCAGGGGATTCGCTGCAATGCGATTTGCCCGGGCACAGTGCAAACGCCGTCGCTTGAGCAGCGCCTGCATGCAACAGGCGATTACGAAACCGCGTATAAAAATTTTGTCTCACGCCAACCTATGGGGCGCTTGGGCACCGCGCGCGAAATGGCAGAGCTGGCGCTGTATCTGGCGAGCGATGCATCAGCATTCACTACTGGCACCATTAATATTATTGATGGCGGCTGGAGCAATTAATTTTTCAGGGGAATCCTACTTATGAAACTAGTTCGTTACGGGAATGCAGGCCAGGAGCGTCCAGGTATTTTGGACTCAGAGGGGAATGTGCGTGAATTGGGTTCGGTTATTTCCGACATCAATGGTAAAACCCTGAGTGAAGCCTCGCTGAAAAAAATTGCGAGTCTGGATGTAAATTCCCTGCCTATCGTTAGCGGCCCCGTGCGTTTTGGTGCGTGTGTTGATGGTGTGGGTAAATTTATTTGTATCGGTTTGAACTATGCGGATCACGCCGCCGAGTCAGGTGTGGCTGTGCCTTCTGAACCGGTGGTATTTATGAAGGCAACCAGTGCGATCACCGGCCCTAACGACAATGTAATCAAACCGCGCAATTCCACCAAACTGGATTGGGAAGTTGAATTGGGTATTGTGATTGGCAAACACGCCAGTTATGTGTCGGAAGCAGATGCACTGGATTACATCGCCGGTTATTGCGTCATTAACGATGTGTCCGAGCGCAATTTCCAATTGGAGCGCCCGGGCGGCCAATGGGACAAAGGCAAAGGTTGCGACAGCTTCGGCCCAATTGGCCCTTATCTGGTCACCAAAGATGAAGTGCCCGATCCGCTGAATTTAAATTTGTGGTTAAAGGTCAATGGTAAAACTTTCCAAAATGGCTCCACCGACCAAATGGTATTTGGCCCTGCATTTTTAGTGCATTACCTTTCGCAATTTATGAGCCTGCAACCGGGCGATGTGATCAGTACCGGAACGCCACCGGGTGTTGGCTTGGGTCAAAAGCCGCCCGTTTATTTAAACGAAGGCGATGTGATCGAGCTGGGCATTGAAGGTATGGGCGTACAAAAACAAGTAGTTGTTAACGCGAAATAAAAAAATACAGAGAATATTTTCCATGAAAAAACTCCAACGATTGGCAGGTATAGGTCTTATCGCCGCTGCTGTCCTGTCGGCAAATTATCCTGCATGCGCCGAGCAAAAAACCAATATCAATCTCTGGCCAAAAGTCGAAGCGCCGATCAAAGACTCGGCTGAATTCAACGCAAAGCTTGAAGCTATTTTGCAAAAAATGACGCTCGAAGAAAAAGTCGGGCAAATCATGCAGGCGGAAATCCAAACGGTAACACCGGAAGATATTAAAAAATATCATCTCGGCTCAGTGCTTAATGGTGGCGGCTCCATGCCCAACCGTATCGAAAATGCCAAACCAAAAGATTGGGTGGATTTTCTCGATGCACTTTACATCGCCTCTATGGACACCAGCGATGGCAAACAGGCGATCCCGATTTTTTGGGGCACAGATGCAGTTCACGGCCACAATAATTTAACCGGCGCAACACTCTTCCCACACAACATGGGGTTGGGTGCAATGCACAACCCGGAGTTGATTCGCCAAATTGGTACCGCGACCGCGATAGAGGTGCGTGCCACCGGTATTGAGTGGGTGTTCGCACCGACAGTTGCCGTTGCGCAAAACGATCGTTGGGGGCGCAGCTACGAAAGTTATTCCGAAGATCCCGCACTCGTTGCTGAATATTCATCGGCCATGGTGGAAGGTTTGCAAGGCAAAGTGGGCAGCGCTGAATTTTTAGCCGGCGACCATGTCATCGCCACGGCAAAACATTTCCTCGCTGATGGCGGTACCGAAGGCGGCGATGACCAAGGTAATGCGCGCATTACCGAAAAAGAACTCATCAAAATTCACAACGCCGGTTATGTCCCTGCACTGAAAGCCGGTGTGCAAACCGTGATGGCCAGTTTCAATGAATGGAACGGCGAGAAAATGCACGGCAATAAATATTTGCTCACCGATGTATTAAAAAATCGCATGGGCTTTGATGGCTTGGTAGTGGGCGATTGGAATGGCCATGGCCAGGTTCCCGGTTGCACCAATGACTCCTGCCCGCAGGCAATTAATGCCGGTATCGATTTGCTTATGGTGACCCACGATTGGAAAGCCATGATTGAAAACACGCTCAAGCAAGTGAAGTCGGGCGAAATTTCACAAGCGCGTCTGGATGATGCGGTGCGCAGAATTTTGCGCGTAAAAATGCGCGCCCATCTGTGGGATAAAAAGCCATCTGAGCGCGCCCATGCGAGCGATCAATCGGTCGTTGGTAGCGCTGCGCATCGCGCTATCGCGCGCCAAGCCGTGCGCGAAAGTCTGGTGCTGTTAAAACATACCAATAAAGTGCTGCCCATCAATCCCGCTAAAACTATTTTGGTGGCGGGCGATGGTGCTGACAATATCGGCAAACAAGCCGGTGGTTGGAGTGTGTGGTGGCAAGGCGTCGCTGATGCCAAGGAAAATTTCCGCTTCCCTGGCGCGACTTCAATTTATGGCGGGATTAAAACTGCGGTTGATGCCGCAGGCGGTAAAACGATTCTGTCGGTAGATGGTGCCTTCTCCCAAAAACCGGATGTTGCCATAGTTGTGTTTGGTGAAAACCCTTACGCCGAGGGCAGCGGTGACCGCGATACCCTGGAATTCCAACCGGGTAACAAAAAAAGTTTGGCGCTGCTGAAAAAATTAAAAGCGCAAGGTGTTCCGGTGGTGTCGGTATTCCTGTCGGGTCGCCCTATGTGGGTTAATCCGGAATTAAATGCATCCGATGCATTTGTCGCCGCCTGGTTGCCGGGTTCAGAAGGTGCTGGCGTGGCGGATGTATTAATCGCCAAAGCTGATGGCAAACCTAATTTTGATTTCAAAGGCACGCTGTCATTCTCATGGCCAAAATTGCCGCTACAAGATGTGCTTAACAAACATCATAAAAAATATGATCCGCTGTTTAAAATGGGTTACGGCCTGAATTATTCATCGGGTGAAGCAGGTGCAAAATTATTGCCGGAAAATGTAGCGGGTGTTGAAACCGGTGAGCCAAAAAATATTAATTTGTATGTGCGTCGTCCGCTGGAGCCTTGGCATATCTTTATTGAGAACCCTGAGCGTCAACAAATTCTCAGTGGTGCTTTTGCTGCTTTGCCAAAAGGCGATGTGAAAGTACAAACCACCGATAAAGACGTGCAGGAAGATGCATTGACTTTCACCTGGAAAGACACTTGGCGTGCAGGCATGACCGTAGAATCCGGTGAGCCATTGAATTTGTCCGCGCATATGAAAACCGGCGTGTTGGCACTGGATTTAAATATTATCGAGCTGGCGAAAGGCGGTGTGTCTTTCAAAATGGAATGCAAAAAAGAAGGCTGTGATCGCGTAGTGCCATTCACTATGGGCGCGCGCGAATTGCTGGGCAAAGGCTGGCAAAAAGTGTATGTGCCGCTGAGTTGTTTTGCACAGGCGCAAGACGATTTCAGCGCGACCTCCATGCCATTCGCATTGGAAGTGGGCGGTACGGGTGAAGTAGGCGTGGCCAATGTGCAATTGCTTATCCAGACTCCAAAAAATGTGCCGCTGGTTAGCTGCCCCGATTACAAAACCGTATCTGTAACACCGGGCATGCTCAATGAGTGGTGGTCGATCGATTGGTGGTTGCCGCGTCATGAGCAAAAACTGGCAGATGCAAAAGCGATTAAAGATAAAGGCGGCAAAATTGATCTGCTGTTTATCGGCGACTCCATTACCCAGGGTTGGGAGAAAGAAGGCGCGCCTGTGTGGCAAAAAAATTATGCCAAGCGCAATGCTTTTGCGATCGGTTTTGGTGGCGACCGCACAGAGAACGTGCTTTGGCGTTTGCAACATGGTGCGGTTGAGAATATGTCGCCCAAACTGGTAGTGATGATGATCGGTACTAACAATACCGGCCACCGCCACGAAGATCCGGCCACCACTGCAGCGGGTATTAAAAATCTGCTGGGTGAACTGCAACAGCGTTTGCCCGATTCCAAAATCCTGCTGCTCGCGATATTTCCACGCGATGAAAAAGCCGACGGCCAGTTGCGCCAGATCAATAATGGTGTGAATGCGCTTATCAAAAGTTATGCGGATAATAAGAAAATCTTTTTTGCCGATATCAATTCGGTTTTCCTGACCAAAGACGGCGTGCTTTCCAAAGACATAATGCCGGATTTGTTGCACCCCAATGAAAAAGGCTATGAACTTTGGGCTAAAGCATTGGAGCCACAATTACAAAAATTGCTCAAATAGAAAAAGCGGCGCCTGGTGCGCCGTTTTTTTTGCGCGTTATGTCGTGTTGAATTCATATACTGTTAAAAAGCGTTTTTTAAGGAAAAGTTGTTATTCAACTCAGGCACACAAAACCTACACTGGAAATTCAATAAAAATAACCGGAGACGCTGTGATGAGTCATTTCCCTGCTGGCCGTTTGCTAAAGCGCGCCTGTTTATTGATGAGCATCTGCCTGTTGGCTTGCTCCGGCCTCTGCGCCAGCGCCCAGCAAGCGCATAAACTTTGGTATGCCCAACCTGCAGTGCAATGGGAGGAGGCACTGCCGCTGGGGAATGGGCGCTTGGGTGCCATGGTGTATGGCGACCCTGCACATGAAAATATCCAATTAAATGAAAATACTTTTTGGGCGGGAGGCCCACACAACAATTTGAATCCCGCAGCGCTACAAGCACTGCCGGAAATTCGCCGGTTAATTGCAACGGGTGAATATGTCGCTGCAGAAGCGTTGGCTGCAAAAACCATTACCAGCCAGGGATCCCACGGCATGCCCTATCAAACGGCGGGCAATTTACGGATCGAATTTGCCGGGCATAAAAAATATAAAAATTATTATCGCGATTTGGATATCGCCCAGGCAATCGCCACCACTCATTATCAAATTGATGATGTGATTTATACCCGCGAAGTATTCAGTTCCTTTGTCGATCAGGTTGTAGTGGTGAGGCTCTCGGCGAATAAACCGGGCCAACTCAGTTTTACCGCACAGCTCTCCCATCCAGACGCGATGCAATTTGCGCAGGAAAATACCGACACCTTGTCAATGCAGGGATTGTCCAAAGATCACGAGGGCGTTAAAGGCCGAGTCAAATTGGCAACGCTGGCGAATATCACCATCGAAAATGGCACCCTTGCGCAGCACGATAATAAGATCGATGTAAAAAATGCAGATTCAGCGTTGATCCTGGTTTCTATGGCCACCAATTTTGTTAGCTATAAGGATATCAGTGCAAATGCGTTGGATCGTGCCCGCGCTCATCTGGCGCAGGCGAAAAACCAATTTTCAAACGGCCAGTATCCAGCGCGAAAAAAAGTGCACAGCGATTTTTATCAACACTACTTTAATCGTGTGTCGCTTGATTTAGGGAATAGTGAATTTTCCAGCGAACCCACAGATCAGCGTATTCGATTATTTGCGCAGCGGCACGATCCGCAATTGGCCAGCTTGTATTTTCAGTTCGGGCGCTATTTGTTGATTTCATCGTCGCAACCCGGTGGGCAACCGGCTAATTTGCAAGGTTTGTGGAATCATCGCCAGGACCCGCCTTGGGATAGCAAATACACGTTGAATATTAATGCGGAAATGAACTATTGGCCCGCCGAAGTCACGCAGTTGAGCGAATTGCATGAGCCGCTGATCACAATGGCCAAAGAGCTGGCCATCACCGGGCGCGAGAGCGCAAAAAACATGTATGGCGCACGGGGGTGGATGGCGCACCACAATACTGATATTTGGCGAATGACCGGTGGTGTTGATAAAACCTGGGGTTCATGGCCTACCAGTAACGCCTGGTTGAGCCAGCATTTGTGGGAAAAATATTTATACAGTGGCGATAAAAAATACCTGGCAGATGTTTACCCGGTCATGAAATCGGCGGTGGAATTTTTTGAAGATTTTTTAATTGAATCGCCCGATAAAAACTGGCTAATCGTGTCGCCTTCCATGTCGCCGGAAAATGCCCCCAAAGCTACCGGCGTAAAAATCGCAGCGGGCGTTACCATGGATAACCAGCTGCTATTTGATTTGTATTCCAACACGATTGCAGCGGCAAAAATTCTCGGTGAAGATAAAGCATTAGTTCCCGCCTGGAAAAAAACCTTGTCGCGTTTACCGCCCATGCAAATTGGCCAATACCATCAATTACAGGAATGGTTGGCCGATTGGGATGATCCGCAGGACAAACATCGCCATGTGTCCCATCTTTATGGACTTTATCCAAGTAACCAGATCTCGCCCGTGAATTCGCCGGAATTATTTAGCGCGGCGCGGGTCAGTATGGAACAGCGTGGCGATCCTTCGACGGGCTGGTCGATGAATTGGAAAATTAATTTGTGGGCTCGGCTGTTAGATGGTGATCGCGCATTTAAATTAATGCGCGACCAAATAAAACCGGCGCTGACATTGGATGGTAGTGTCTCTGAAAGCGGTGGTACCTATCCCAATATGTTTGATGCGCATCCGCCGTTTCAGATTGATGGCAATTTTGGTTTTACTTCGGGCATGGCAGAAATGCTGGCGCAAAGTCACGATGGCACAGTGCATTTGTTACCTGCATTGCCGCAAGCCTGGCCAGAAGGTGAAGTAAAAGGATTGGCGCTGCGCGGCGGATTTATTGTGGATATGCGTTGGGCAAAAAATCGTGTAGTCGAATTGAAAATCCACTCACGCTTGGGCGGTAACTTGCGTATACGCACGAATGCGCCTCTGCCATCAGCACAAGATTTTAAAATGAAAAATGCGCGCGGGGAAAACCCCAATCCGTTTTATCCGCAAGCGCATATTAAAGCGCCGCTAATCAATACCACGCTGCGGTTGCCACAACTATCACTGGCTAACACTTATGTGATGGATGTGGCAACGGAAGCAGGGCGTGATTACATTTGGCGTGGCAGCAGCCAAACAGATTAATGTTCTATTCATGAACCCTTGTATATAAGGTAAATGTATTTAAATCAGGAGGACCGCTCCATGAAAAAATTCGTATCAATGCTCGCTCTTGTGGTGAGCCCGCTGTGTGTTCAGGCAGAACCGCTTAAAGTAAATATGCAAGCGGGTTTATGGGAAAACAAAATTGCTTTCGGCTCGGCAGCGGGCGGCGCACAGCAGGACCAAATGAAATTGGCTATGGATGAAATGAAAAAACAATTGGCTAATATGCCGCCGGAACAGCGTAAGCAAATGGAAGCAATGATGGCGCAATCCGGAATGAAAGTGACTGATGAGGGCGTCAGCTTTAATAACAATCAGGTGACCATATCGCCCACTGGTACCAATGCGAAACTTTGCATTACCCAAGCGCAAATTGACCGGGGTGATTTACCGGATGATGTAAAAGGCTGCGAATCTGTGTGGAAGCAAATCAGCGCCACCCAATTTAAATCGACCCATGTTTGTTCGGGAGAATATTCAGGCACGGGTGAGAGTGAAATTACATTTCACTCTCCCAAACATTACACCGGCACAGGCGAGATGACGCAGGTGATGAATGGCGAAAAGCGAGTCGTGAACTTTACGATGGAAGGAAAATGGGTGGCGACCGAGTGCGGCGATATTAAGCCTGCTTATTAATCGCTGCTAATAATCCCAACTATTAATCCCAGCTATTAATCACGCAAACGCCTTCACCAGGACGCCCAAAAGTGCACAAATGCCCAGCACTTTGATAATGCCCATTTTCCAATAAAATAATAACCCGCTGGCAATCACTCCGATTGCCAGTGCGATTAAATCCAGTGTTTGCATCCAGCCTGCCGCTGTGCCTTCGGGCCACAGTGTGTGATAGGCAAAAAATAAAGCGAGATTAATAATCACACCCACAATAGCGGCGGTAATCGCCGTGAGTGGTGCAGTGAAGTGGAAATTGTTTTGTGTGGATTCCACTAATGGCCCGCCCGCTAAAATAAAAATAAAAGAAGGCAAGAACGTAAACCAGGTGACCAGTGTGGCCGCTATTGCGCCGGCTAAAAATAATTGTTCAGTGCCGAGAAATGCCTGGGTGTAAGCACCGACGAATCCCACAAACGCGACCACCATAATTAACGGACCGGGCGTGGTTTCACCCAAGGCTAAACCATCCATCATCTGCGCGGGGGTGAGCCATTGATAATGGGTCACCGCACCCTGGTACACATAAGGTAATACTGCATAGGCGCCACCAAAGGTGAGCATGGCGGCGGTGGTAAAAAACCAGGCCATTTGGGTGAAGCCATGTTGCCAGCCGAAGCTGAAACCCAACGCCAGCATCGGCAAAATCCACAGCAATAAACCACTGCCAATTACCAGGAGTAAGCGCGTTAATTTAAAGCGGGCGTGCGCAGGTGTGGGGGTAGCATCATCAATCAACGCGGCGCCATAGTTTTTTTGGTTCGCCTGGTGTTTGCTGCTGGCTGAAAATAATTGCGGCGCAAATTTTCCACCGAGCCAACCAATAATACCGGCGGCTAATACGATGAGCGGGAAGGGTAGGTGCAATGCAAAAATGGCTACAAACGCAGCGAGCGCAATCGCCCAGAGCCAATTATTTTTTAAACTGCGTGAACCAATGCGATGCGCGGCTTGCACGACTATCGCGGCAACCGCGGGTTTAATGCCGTAGAAAATTCCCGCAATCAAGGTGACATGCCCATAGGCGATATACAGCCAGGACAGCAGAATTAAAATAAATAGTGAAGGCAAAACAAAGAGTGCGCCGGCGATGATTCCGCCCCAGGTGCGGTGCATCAACCAACCGATATAAGTAGCGAGTTGTTGTGCTTCTGGTCCGGGCAAAAGCATGCAGTAGTTGAGCGCATGCAGGAATCGTTTTTCCGAAATCCAGCGGCGCTGCTCCACCAACTCCTGATGCATGATGGAGATTTGCCCGGCAGGCCCGCCAAAACTGATGAAGCCTAGCTTCAACCAAAATTTAATAGCTTGCCAAAGGGTGATAGGGGCGGGTGGTGGTAAGGAGGAGTCCATTGGGCACCTTGACGTCGGGCAGAAAAGTGGCCGTAGTATACCTTCGTCGTTTGGCTTATACACTCAGGTGTTTGGTGAATTGGCCGACCGCATCTACCACCTGCTGCGTGCTTCCCTGAATCTCCACAATTACATCCCCGGCTTCGCCCGCGAGTTCCAATCCGCGCTGTGCCTGCTGCTTGCCATTATCAATCGTGGATACGGCACTGGCCGCAAGGTTTTGGTTCTGCGAAACCACATCGACAATTTCTTTGGTTGCCTGGCTGGTGCGTAGCGCCAATTGCCGCACTTCATCGGCGACGACAGAAAAACCACGGCCCTGGTCGCCCGCGCGCGCCGCTTCGATGGCTGCGTTGAGCGCAAGCAAATTGGTTTGGTCGGCAATACTGCTGATGCTTTTGATAATGGTTCCAATCAGCTGCGATTGTTTGTCGAGCGCACCAATTGCCTCGGCCGCACTGTCCATTTGGCTTGCCAATTCACGCATGACTTGCACGGTTTGCTGCACAACCTCATTGCCTTTTTGCACGCTGGCATCAGTTGTTTGTGAAATGCTGTAAGCCGTTTCAGCGGCCTCCGCAACCGCAAGTTCATGGTTGACCTGATCGGTAATGACGGTAGCGAATTTAACGATCTTGTAGAGCTTCCCATAGGCATCGATGATGGGATTGTAAGAGGCTTCCAGCCACACGACTTTGCCGTAGTGATCGACGCGCTTAAATCGGTCGGCAATAAATTCGCCGCGGTTTAGTTTCTCCCAAAATGTTTTATAGGCCTGTGAATTGTATTCTTCCGGTTCGCAAAACATCCGATGATGTTTGCCCTGGATTTGCTCCAGCGTATAGCCCATGGATTTGAGAAAGCGATCATTGGCCGTGAGTACTAATCCATCGAGATTGAATTCGATAACTGCAGTAGAACGCTGCAGTGCTGCAATAATGTTTTCATGCTCGCGCGAAGCTTCAATGGTGCGGGTTAAATCGCTGGCATAAACCGGGATATACCTTACGCGATTGTGCGTGTCTTTCACTGGTTGGACAATCGCCCGCAGCCAGGCCTCTTTTTGTTGGCCGCGGTTGATCTGCAATGCGCCAGCCCAGTGTTCGCCCTGTTTGATCGCTGCACTCATTTGCACAAAATGTTCGGAGCTTTTCGCATGGGTAGGAACCAGGTCAACGAGGTAGCGGCCTATCAACTCACCTTTGGTGTAACCCAATTCTTTCTCAAAATTGGCATTGACCGATTCGATAACTCCCTTGGGGTCAAGGTAGAGCGCCAGCATCTCGCTTTCGAGGCTCTCGCGGACCTGGTGCAGCGAAGACAATTCCGCACGTACATCTTCCAGCTCTTGTTTAAGGGCTTTATTAAGAAACATCATTACTGATTTCCTGTTTTGTCCATGAGTACATTAATCGGCTAAAAGGCGCGTTACTTTAGTGACAGAGTGAATTGATATGAGTGGGCTTGATATGAAATATAGCACTCAAATTCCAGTTAGCTGGACGCTGAAGCCGCGCCCTGGGGGTGGCATGTAATTCTGCTGTCATAAACCGGTCATATAGTGCAGGCCTTCATTGCCTGGCTGAGAATTGTTATGTCCCCCAAGTCCCATAAACACATGCATTATAATGTTGCGTTGGTTGATAAATTATGGAATTTGAAACGGTTGTGCGAGACCCATTTAAAGATGCACATCCCGTTGAATATGGTGTTAAAGGACGAAGAATACCGCGCAGAATTATTGGAAAAAGCCCTGAGTGCCAATAATGACGAACTGACCCAATTGGTGTGGGAAGTCCGCCATATGGAAGACGCTATAGTGACCACCACGCACACCGGTGAAGAATTCAAACCGAAGAAAAAATCGCGCGGTGCAATTAAACTCAACGTGCTAACCGCGGTGGCCTGCTCCCTGTTGCTATTGTTAAGTGGTTACTTGCTGCGCTCATTTTTGCCGCTGGATGCGGGCGAAGTATTTGTGCTGCAAGCCATTACGGATGCGCAGGTGAAATCTGCGGTCAAATCCCCACAAGCTTATGTTCCCGGTAGCCCGGTGGTGCGTGCGAGTACGCCGCTATTTCGCGTGCACGGCTCCAACACTGTCGGTGAAAAATTAACACCGCGCCTGGTGGAATCCTATTTAATGGCGCGCGGTGCGACCGACATAAAAACTGTGCAGGGCAAAGTGCCTACCGAAAAAGCGGTCAGTGCCCAGCTGAATGGCCGCATTGAATTTATTGAGATCCACGCCCACGGCTCAAGTACCGCATTTAACGATCTGTTGCAGGGAAGTGCAGAATTGGGCATGTCATCCCGTCGCATTAAAGACCAGGAGCGCGAATTGCTGCTGGATAAAAACGGTGACCTGACCGAACCGGGCAGTGAGCATATTATCGGGCTCGACGGCCTCGCAATTATCACCAATAACAATAATGCCCTGGCGCAGTTGTCGATCCCGCAATTGGTAAAAATATTTTCCGGTGAAGTGACCAACTGGTCCGACGTCGGTGGAAAAGATTTGCCCATCACACTCTATGCGCGCGATGAAAATTCCGGCACCTGGGATTCTTTTAAAAGTATGGTGCTGGACCCATCCGGTGCTGCGCTCGCCTCGGCCGCAAAACGGTTTGAATCCAGCACGGAACTGTCGGATTCAGTGGCAAAAGATGAAGGTGCAATAGGCTTTATCGGTTTGCCCTATGTGCGTCGTGCAAAATTGTTGGCGATCTCCACCACTAAAACATCCAAGGCGATTTTGCCAACGCATTTCACTGTGAGTACAGAAGACTATCCGCTCGCACGCCGTTTGTATTTTTATTTGCCGCAAAAAAATATCAATGCGGAAGCGGAAGAGTTTGTGAAATTCAGCGCAACCGAGCGCGGCCAAAGTATCGTGGAAGACATAGGTTTGGTGTCGCAAAATATCAAAACCGGCCAGCCGTTTAGCAATAACTTTTATCCGGAAGAAATGCGCAGCCTGACGGCGCGCTCGCAGCGCTTGTCGATTAATTTCCGCTTCAAAGATGGCAGCGATGAGCTGGACACAAAAGGTATTTCCGATTTGGACCGCCTGGTGAAATACGTTGAAACCAATGCGCCAAAACGCGTGCAATTATTTGGCTTCTCCGATACCGAAGGTGATAAAGCGCAAAATATCGAGCTGTCTTTACGCCGCGCCAAAGTGGTGGAGCAACACCTGATTGCACGCGGTATTTATCCTCTGGTGGCACGCGGCATGGGCGAAGAAGCGCCGCTGGCAAGCAGTAAAACCGAAGAGGGGCGGAGGATGAATCGCAGGGTTGAGGTTTGGATTTTGTAGTCCGAAGCCCCCTCACCCCCGGCCCCTCTCCCAAAGGGAGAGGGGAGAAAGGCAAGCTCCCTCTCCCGTTTACGGGAGAGGGCTGGGGTGAGGGCGTCATACTCCCTCTCCCTTTGGGAGAGGGGTCGGGGGTGAGGGCGCTGGTAGATTATTTGGTCTTAAAAAATTCCATCATCTGCTGCAGCTGCAATGCCTGGCTGGTGAGCTCCTCGGCCGTCGAATATAACTCTTCGGCTGAAGAAGAATTTTGTTGGGTGGCAATGCTGATTTGTGAAATGGCGGTGGTGATCTGGTTTGCTCCCGTCGCTTGTTCATCGCTGGCAGCAGAAATTTCTTGTACCAAATCTGCTGTTTTGCGAATGGCGGG
The DNA here is from genome assembly GCA_035481425.1 of Cellvibrio sp. Taxonomy (GTDB): domain Bacteria; phylum Pseudomonadota; class Gammaproteobacteria; order Pseudomonadales; family Cellvibrionaceae; genus Cellvibrio. The sequence continues at coordinate 13,446 of DATIGS010000290.1, forward strand.
CACGATGGCTTCCAACAACTGACCCGCACTTTCAGCGAGTTTTACCGAACCGCCAGCGAGCTCGCCAATTTCTTTTGCGGCGGCTTGGCTGCGCCCTGCTAATTTGCGCACTTCGCTGGCTACTACTGCAAAACCACGGCCGTGTTCGCCGGCGCGCCCCGCCTCAATCGCCGCATTCAGTGCAAGCAAATTGGTTTGATAGGCGATGTCATCAATCACACTGATTTTTTGCGCGATCTTATGCATGGCATCGACGGTATTTCTTACCGCACTTCCACCTTGTCCCGCCTCTTGCGCACTCTTGCTGGCGATGCTGTCAGTGACTTTGGCGTTGTCGTTATTTTGGCTGATGGAAGCGGTGATCTCTTCCATGGATGCGCTGGTTTCTTCGATGCTGGCCGCTTGTTCGGTGGCAGATTGGCTGAGTGATTGCGCGGTTGCGCTCAGCTCTTCCGAGGCGGAGGAAAGTGAATCGGCGGTAGAGCGAACATCGCCAATAATGTCTGACAGGCGCGTTACCATTTTGCGGATCGCAAACAAAATACTGCTTTGGTCATTGGCGCGGGTGTGTACCTGTACCGATAAATCACCTTGCGCAATTCGGTAAATAACATCGGCGGTGTAGTTGGGTTCTCCGCCCAATTGTTTGAGCAGGCTGCGAGTGATGAGGTAACTTAATAAGATCGCGATGATAATACTCGCGAGAATAATAATGCTGTTGACCAACAGCGTGTTCTCATAGCGCCGGGTCGAGTGTTCATATTCTTGTTTAGCGACCTGCACCTGCAATTTATTCAGTGCGGTGAAAACTTCATTGAGCGGATCAAAAATCGGATAGATGCCGGTTTCGGTAAAGTTAGTCAGCGCAGCCATATTGTTAGTGCTGTACCAGCTCTGCAAATCCTGTAATTGCTGGTGCGTTTTGGCAATTAATGGCTCGGCACTTTTGACAAGTGTTTGTTCGTCTTCGATTAAAAATGTCGTTAGGTAATGCGCCCAGAGCGCATCGGTTGCGGGCAGGGTTTCTTGTGTGATTTTTAATGCTTCAGCGGGAGTGATAATTCCCTTTGCTGTTTTTTGCGGTACATCCACCAGAATCAAGGCGAAGTTATCGATCACATCCTTCAGGTCGCGCATCGGCTCAACGCGATCGACATACACCGTGCGCATGCCTTGGTTTGCGTCGCTCATGCCTTTGATGCCCATGCCACCAATGACGATCATAAATAACAGCAATATGCCCGCGAGCAGAGCGAGGCGCAGGGAGACTTTCATATTGTCGAACATGAGGAAACTCCGTTTATGAAATCGGACTGCGAAAAATAAACAATTATTTTTTTTAAAGTGATCCAAAAAAGTTGCCGGCACAACGATTGTTGTTATGAACCTTAGTAAGCAGGGGCAGCTTTGTCAAAAATGGTAATGACCGTGCACCATAAGCGGGCGCAGATCAGGAATGGAAATGTTAGAGCGGGAGATGGACGGCGATGATGGAAATTTTTCTGGCGGCAGATAGCGGGGCACGCGTTTATTTTTGCGTTAGCAACCAGCGTCGCGCACTTTCGACATCATGGAACATTTTGCCGTAACTTAATGAGCGACTGGCAAGTACGTTGTATACGAGTTCAGTGGTTTCGCGCGTGCGCGGATTGTTATCTACCCATGCAAATTGGTATTTGCTTGTGATTCCCAGCTTTTTAAACATTGCCGGGTGGTCATATGCTTCGAGTGTAGTCACCGAGTCAATCAGGTATTGCTCGCCCAGCACCCGGAAACATTGATGCTCCTCACATGCATCAACTACCTTCTGCCAGAAGTACACGGCATTGTCGTAATTGCCGATACCTTTGACTTTGATGTGAAGATAATTTTCATGCGGTGTAACGTTAATTTCCAGGTTCATCAATGCGAGTGCTCTTTTTCGGGCGAGTGGTCTTTGAATTGGTTGTGTTGGATTTAGTTGTGCTGGAACTAGTTGTGTTGGAGTGACTGGCGCAAATCGGCCAGCAGTGTTCCGGCAGCGAGAATTTCCTGTTCATGGTCTGGTTCGCGCCAGGTTTCAGCGAGGCCACTGGCATACCATTCTTTCATCGAATCCAGATTCAATAAGCGCGTTAAATAATCTTGTGCCGCGCCAGTTAATGGCAAACCGTAAGTTTGACAACGAAATGCCACAGGTGCGAAAAACGCATCTACTGCCGTAAATTTTTCGCCCGCCAAAAAAGCACCGCCAAATTTCTGTAGGCCTTCATTCCAGAGTTCATTAATGCGCGCAATATCTTTTTGGAGTGTGGGCGATATTTCTTTCAGTTGAATGCGATGGCCACAACTCATTCCGCAGGTATTGCGCAGCGTTTGGAAGCCGGAATGCATTTCGGCGCTGGCCGAACGTGCCCAGGCGCGAGCACTTTTATCTGCAGGCCATACTTGCGGATAAACTTCCGCAAGGTATTCAACAATCGCGAGGGAATCCCACACGGTTTGCTCGCCGTCTTGCAAGCAAGGCACACGGCCATTCGGCGAAAAAGTGCGGTAGCTGTTCCAACTACTGCCGGCGCTAAGCGGATGGATCTGCTCGGTAAAGGGAATATTGAGCGTGCGCATCAACACCCAGGGGCGCAGCGACCAGGAGGAATAATTCTTGTTGGCAATATGCAATGTGAACATGGTTGGGCTCCTTGTAATGATGCGATCTGGTTTGGTGATCATGCCAAGACAGTGTCGCGAAAACTAACATAGTTGTGGGTTAACAATATGCAAACATTACCAAAGATAACAAAAAGCCAGCGCTAGGCTGGCTTTGTTTATCAGAGTGAGGCGAGGGCTTCCAGGCTCCAGTCGATGGCTTCGCGGTAGTGGTGTTCGGGCAGTAGGTCGCCGAGTAACACCAGTGTCTCGCGGATGTCGGTGATGTCGTTGCTGACGATATTGATATGGCCAACCTTGCGCGCAGGGCGCACCTCTTTGCCGTACCAGTAAACCCGCGCGCAGGGCAGGTCGCGCCAGGCAGGGTTGTAGTCGGTGCCGATCAAATTGATCATCACATTCTGGCCGATCACTTGTGGCTTGGGTGTTGCCATATTGGCTACCGCGCGCAGGTGATATTCAAACTGGCTGATGCTCGCACCGGCCTGGGTCCAGTGACCGGAATTGTGGACGCGCGGCGCCAGTTCGTTGATGAGCAAATGATCGCCCACACGGAAGGTTTCCATCGCCATCACGCCCACATAATCGAGCTCATTCAAAATTTTGCCGAGCATCTCTTCGGCTTGTGCTTGCAGATGTTGCAAACGCGCCAATGGTGCAATAGAAGAATAAAGAATCCCGCTCAGGTGAAGGTTCAATGTGAGTGGATAAAACACACATTCACCCTGCTGATTGCGCACGCCGACGAGCGACACTTCTTCATCAAAATTGATGGCCTGTTCGGCAATGGCTTCGCCCTGCCAGTCATCAGGTACCTGGTCTTCATCGGTGCGCAACCAGTGCTGGCCGCGACCATCATAGCCGCCGGTACGACGCTTCAGCAGCACGCGCTCGCCGAGTTGGTCGCGCAATTCATTGGCGGTGATGTCATTGGCCACATTGCGCCAGGGGGCGGTGGCGATGCCAAGAGAATCGATAAGTTCTTTTTGGGTTTTGCGGTCGGCCAAACGGCCAAATACATTTTGGTTGATAAAGCGCGGATGTTGGGCGAGGGCTTGGGTCACCAGGGTTGCCGGCCATTGCTCGCGCTCGGCGGTCACCAGGTCTGATGGAGCCAGTGCAGGCGCAGTCGCTTCGTTGATATCGATCGGGCACACATCCAGCGCCAGTGGCATACCGGCGTGTTTGAGCATCGCGCCCAATTGACCTGCACCTAAAACCCAAATTCGTTGACTCATCGCTAACCTCGAAAAACGCCTGCTGACTGCAAGGAATGCTTATTGATCGCG
>DATIGS010000291.1:0-2328 GCA_035481425.1 Cellvibrio sp.
GCATAACCACAATGATCTGACGCCACCACCGGGCAGCCACATAACATAGCTTCCAAAATCACATTGCCAGCCAACTCTTTGCGTGCAGGGTGCAATAACAAATCGACTGCATGTAATAGATCACCGACCGGGCTGCGCGGCCCCAGAAAAAATACCTGCTGTTCAATACCCATGCGGGTAGCCTGCTCGCGATAAGCATGTGGATGATCCTTACCCACAACCACCAGTGCAAATTGATCCGCTGTTGTTTTTGTTAACTCAGCAAAGGCGTTGATACTGATGTCTACACCTTTGGTTTTATAACCTGATCCCAGGGATAAAACAATCTTGGTGCTTTGGGATAAACCCAATTCATGGCGCAATGCCAAGCGTGCTGCAGCAGGATCATGGCAGACGAGATGCGCTGCCGAAATACCCGGTGGCAACGCATGAAACCGCTCAGGTTGTGTAGCGTAATAACGCGCAAATTGTTTTTGCTCACTGGCAACTAACGAGAGGATTTGTGTATCACTTGTTTCTGAAAACACGGCTCGCTCATAAGCAAGATACAGGCGCGAACGCGGGGCGCAGCGATATAACCAACCGCGCTCGCTATAGGCCTTGTGCGCGAAGCAGCTGTCCCCGGCAAAGTACACATCCAAGCCCGGCATTTTGTTAAACCCAACCAATAAATCAAATTGATCGCGCCGGAATTGTTTTTGAAATGTATCGACAAAATTTTTCACGCCGGCGATATTAAAAAAGCCTCTTCCGCGCACCTCTATTACATCGATACCGGAAATTTTATCGCCCTGCCATTCACCGCAAAAAATACTGACATGATGACCATTTTTTTGCGCAGCTTGTGCGATAGCCAACATGTCGCGCTGTAATCCACCAAAGGGAAAGTAGCGAAAAATAACAAAGGCCAACCGCATCAGGATTTCCCGGAAACGATAGTTGTCGGCTGCGCAATAAGCGCATTCAGAGCAGTGAGCACTTGATGCGGCATCAATTCACGTAAGCACTTGTGATGCACCTTTGGACACTCGCGTTCAAAACAGGGAGAGCATTCAATTTTATTACTGATAATACTCACCTGTTTAGTCAGGGGCGGCGTATGGTCCGGCGATGTTGATCCGAAAATAACAGCCAATGGTTTTTGCAATGCGGCGGCGATATGCATTAAACCCGAGTCATTACTTAATACCGCGTCGGCGCAGGCCATTAATTCGATCGCTTCGCCGAGGCTGGTTGCGCCCGCAAGGTTGTAGCAATGAGCGCGCTCGTCATCGAGCAATAATTTTCGAATGGCATCGGCGACCGGATGATCTTTTGCTGAGCCCATTAACCAGATTTGCCAACCCGCACGAATTTTTTCATCCGCTACTTCCGCGAAATAATGCTCGGGCCAGCGTTTTGCGGGGCCGTATTCTGCACCCGGGCAAAGTATCAACAGCGGGCGGTTCAGCTGCAATGCAAACTTTGTTAATAATTGTGGCCGCTGCGCGGCATCAATGTTCAATTCAGGAAAGGGAAAATCATTTAGCGGCGCCGCTTCTTTGGGCAATGCCAATGCTGCGTAACGCTGGACCATGAGTGGATAGCGCTTTTTATCCAATATACGCACATCATTAAGCAGCCCATAGCGCATCTCGCCACGCCAACCGGTGCGCAGCGGAATGTGGGCAAAAAAAGGAATCAATGCGGACTTAAACGAGTTGGGCAATACGATCGCTTGCTCATAGCCCTTATCAATGAGCGACTTTCCCAACGCACGTCGCTCGCCCAGGCCAAAAGTACCGTGACCCAGCGGCATATCAATAACGGTATTTACTTCAGGCATGCGGGCTAACAACTGACGCGTCCACCCGGACGCAAGCACGTCGATATGCCCGTGTGGATTGCGCAGCTTGAGCAATTTAAACAGGGTTTGCGCCATCATCATGTCGCCGATCCAGGCGGGACCAATCACCAAAATTTTTTGGATTTTTTTCAGCTCGACAGGAAAATCCATCTCATTCATAGACGACAGCTCAGTCATAGACACACTTCAACAACCGACGAGAGTTCATTCATTACCACATGAACAATTACAGCAGAAACTGGTAGTACAAACATATGGCCTAAACGATAACGGAGCCATTCGGCTCCGTTATGGCTACTTTATTTCGCAACCGGTGCCAACCAGTTGGTGTGTGCGGGTAACTCGCCGCGCACGGATTTGAAATACAACTCTTGCAAGCGAGTAGTAATTGGACCGCGACGGCCTTCGCCAATTTGACGGCCATCCAATTCGCGGATCGGCAACACTTCTGCCGCAGTACCGGTGAAAAACGCTTCGTCCGC
>DATIGS010000292.1:0-5924 GCA_035481425.1 Cellvibrio sp.
GCGTAAACACCAGAATTTAAAACAATAGAGTTAGCCGTCATGAACGATTCCCTTAATCGCCGTGCACTTATGCGCGGCGCTGTTGCAAGTGCATTGGGGCTTTCCAGTCTTTCCGCACTTGGTGCAGAACTCACATCATCCACTCGCTCCAGTGAGGCAGCGCTTAAAGGCAATATCCATCATTCAGTTGCGCGTTGGACATTCAATTTTTTATCGCTGGAAGAATTGTGCCTGGTGGTAAGACGTTTGGGCTTTTCGGCGATTGATTTGGTCGGCCCTAGTGAATGGCATATCCTCAAACAACATGGTGTGGATTCATCCATGTGTAACGGTGCCGAATTAAATCTGGAAGACGGTTGGGGCGATGCAAAATTTCATAAACCGCTGATTGAAAGTTATCGCAAGCATATCGATTTGGTGAGCGATGCGGGTTACAAAAATTTGATTTGTTTCAGCGGTAACGCGCGCGGCAAAGATCCTGAAGATGGATTGAAAAACGCCACTAAAGGTTTGAAAAAGATTCTCGCCCAGGCAGAAAAACGCGGTGTAGTTTTGCAAATGGAATTATTCAACAGCAAGGTCGATCACCCCGATTATTTTGCAGATAACTCTGCGTGGGGAATTGAATTGTGCAAGCGCCTGGAGTCGCCCAATTTCAAATTGCTGTACGACATTTACCACATGCAAATCAGCGAAGGCGACATTATTCGCACCATTCAAAATAATCATCAATACTTTGGCCATTACCACACCGCCGGTGTGCCGGGCCGCAATGAAATTGATGATTCGCAGGAACTCTATTATCCCGCCATCGTTCGCGCCATTCATGCAACAGGCTTCAAAGGATATGTCGCGCAAGAATTTATGCCCAAGCGCGCAACGGATAACGAAAAAATTGAATCGCTAAAAGCGGCCATTCGTATTTGCGACCTTTAATTTCCCAAGCGTTTAATTTTCCCAGCGTTTAATTTTAGAGATGTTTGATTCTCAAATCGGACAGCGCGTTTATCCAGAGGTACATTTATGTCTACTACACAACACTTCGACGCCATTGTTGTTGGCTCCGGTATTAGCGGCGGTTGGGCAGCTAAAGAACTTACCGAAAAAGGTTTAAAAGTATTGTTGCTCGAACGCGGGCGCAATATTGAACACATCAAGGATTACGTAAATGCGTCCAAAGAGCCGTGGGATTATCCGCATCACGGCCGGCCAACGCAGGAAATGAAACGCAATCATCCGGTGTTGCAACGGGATTTTGTATTGAACGAAGAAACCAATGGCATGTGGGCCAACGAGCAAGAAAGCCCCTATGTGGAAAAGAAACGTTTCGATTGGTATCGCGGTTATCACGTAGGTGGCCGTTCATTGTTATGGGGGCGCCAAAGCTATCGCCTTAGCCAACGCGATTTTGAAGCCAACTTGAAAGAAGGTGTGGCGATTGATTGGCCTATCCGCTACCAGGATATGGCGCCCTGGTACGATTATGTTGAAACCTATGCGGGTATTTCCGGATCGCTTGAAGGCTTGGACCATTTGCCGGATGGTAAATTTTTACCACCTATTGAATTGAATTGTGTTGAAAAAGATGTAGCCGCACGGATTAAAAAAGCCTACGGCGGAAAACGTTTAATGATCAACAGCCGTATGGCGAATATCACCCAGCCAAAGCCGGAACAAGGGCGAGTGAATTGCCAATACCGCAATAAATGTTGGTTGGGTTGTCCGTTCGGTGCTTATTTTAGTACGCAATCATCTACGCTGCCTGCGGCGATGAAAACCGGCAACCTGACCTTGCGACCTTTTTCTATTGTCAGCCAGGTGTTGTACGACAAAGATAAAAAACGCGCACGCGGTGTTGAAGTGATTGATGCAGAAACCAACCAAACTTATGAATTCACTGCGAATGTTGTTTTCCTGAATGCATCCAGTTTTAACTCCACCTGGATTCTTATGAATTCTGCGACAGATATTTGGCCCGATGGTTTGGGCAGCAGCAGCGGTGAGTTGGGCCACAATGTGATGGACCATCATTTCCGCGTTGGCGCGAGTGGTTTTGTTGAAGGGTTTGAAGACAAATATTATTACGGTCGTCGTCCTGCCGGTTTTTATATTCCGCGCTTCCGCAATCTCGGCGACGAAAAACGCAATTACCTGCGCGGCTTTGGTTATCAAGGTGCAGCGAGTCGCGAAGGCTGGGATAGAAATGTAGCGGAAATGGGAATCGGCGCGAATTTTAAAAATGCACTCGCGGAACCCGGTGCCTGGACTGTGGGCATGACTGCATTTGGTGAGATGTTGCCACACCACGATAACCGCATTTATCTGGACCGCAGCGTGAAAGATAAATGGGGTTTACCAGTGCTTGCGATGGATGTAGAAATTCGCGAGAACGAACTCGCCATGCGTAAAGATATGATGCAAGACGCAGTGGATATGTTTGAAGCGGCGGGCATGAAAAATGTTCAAGGTGCCGACTGGGGTTATTCGCCGGGCATGGGTATCCATGAGATGGGTACCGCACGTATGGGCCACGATCCAAAAACCTCGGTGCTGAATAAATACAACCAGGTATGGGATGCACCCAATGTGTTTGTGACCGATGGCGCGTGTATGACCTCTGCATCCTGCGTGAATCCATCGTTGACCTATATGGCGTTAACGGCACGCGCTGTAGATCACGCAGTTAAAGAATTGAAAAAGGGGAATCTGTCATGAATCGCCGCGAATTATTAAAAATGATTGCTGCAACTACCGGTACTGCCATGATTGGCGGTGCTGCGGTTTCCATGCTGGGTGGTTGTGCATCGCAACCGCAATCATCGCTGGTGTTTTCGCCAGACAATATTGTGTTGTTGGATGAAATTGCCGAAACCATTTTGCCGCGCACCGAAACACCGGGCGCAAAAGATGCAAAAGTCGGTGAGTTTATGACGGTGTATGTGGCCGATTGTTATACGCTCGACGAGCAGGCTATTTTTCATAAAGGCTTGGTGACATTTGAAGAAAATTGCCAAGCAACTTATCAGCGCAGTTTTGCGCAGCTTCAACCTGCCGAGCGCGAAGCATTTGTCAGTCAACTTGATAGTGTTGCTCGTGCAAATGCGACGGCAGGTAATATCCACTATTTCACGATGATCAAACAGTTGACGCTATTTGGATTCTTTACCTCGGAAGTTGGCGGCACACAAGTGTTGCGTCATGTGGCGATACCTGGGCGGTTTGATGGGGAGTTACCCTATAAGCCGGGAGACAGGGCCTGGGCCACTCGATAAGAAATACACAAGGGCGACCGGTTGGTCGCCCTTTTTATTTTAAGCGACAGCTATTTTGTCTAGATAGTGCGACAGCTTATTGTCTAAACCGCACGAGAGTTTTTTATTTAAACAGCGCGATATGTTTGGTGAGGTAATAGGCAGGACGAGATTTTGCATTTATATGGGGTGTTCGCCACAGAAGGAAAAATCTTTCCGGGGCTATACTTTGTCCCTACTCAGCGGTAATAGTCTAATCAAGAGAGATAATTGCCATGAAAACGTGCGTAAAACAAATTCTGCTTATTACCGGTTTTATCTTTTTGGCGTCTTGTGGTGGGGGTGGCGGAGGCGGCGGAAATAAACCTGCATCGTCGATAGCTGCGCAGTCGAGCCTGGCGAATCTATCCTCTTCTTCAGTTGCTACATCTTCATCTGTATCCACCAGCAGCGTTTTGTCTGGATTGGCTGCGCGACCATCCAATACCACCTGTCTTGCACCTGCCCCGATTAATCCGGGGACGCCAACAACCATTAGCTGGCAGGCAGTTTTTCCTTCGCTACCCAATATCGCTAATGCCACGAATTTAGTGCAAGCACCGGGCGATGATACTTATTGGTATGCAACCCGGCAGTTGGGCAGGGTGGTGCGTTTTCAAAATAATTCGTCGGCAAGCGCATTAGTGGATGTATTAAATATTGAAGATCGCGTCGAATTTTCAGGAAGTGAAACCGGACTGTTGGGAATGGTTTTTCACCCGCAATTTACCAGCAATCGTTATGTGTATTTCAATTACATTGGCCGCAGCGCCAGTAATGCATTGGAAACGCGAGTGGCGCGATTTGAAATGGCCAGTGACGGCACAATTAATCGCGACTCGGAAATTATTTTACTGCGTTTTAATCAGCCATATTCAAATCACAATGGCGGCGCGCTGGCGTTTGGGAGCGATGGTCATTTGTATATCAGCTCCGGCGATGGCGGCAGTGGCGGTGATCCGCAACAAAATGGCCAGAACACTAATAATTTGCTCGGAAAAATTTTGCGCATCGATGTAAACAACACGAGCGGCGGACGAAATTATGCGATTCCGGCAGACAATCCCTTTGCGGCCGGTGGTGGCTCACCGGAAATTTGGGCATATGGTTTACGTAATCCCTGGCGCTTTGGTTTTGATCGCCTAACCAATGAGCTCTGGGTGGGCGATGTTGGGCAAAGTGCCTGGGAAGAAATCAATCTGGTCACGCGCGGCGGCAATTATGGTTGGGGTGATATGGAGGGCGATACTTGTTACAGCGAGCGCGCTAATTGCTCCACTGCCAATAAAATTAAACCGGTGTTATCGATCAGCCATGACACTGGTGTGTGTTCGGTGATTGGCGGCTATGTGTATCGCGGAACGCAATCGCCCGCTGCCTATGGGAAATATTTTTTTACCGACTACTGCGTGAACACCATGCAATCTATTACTCGCAACAATAACAACACCATCAGCGTAAATGCTCACGGCAATGTACCTGTTGACATAGTGTCGTTCGCACAAGATAACCAGGGTGAACTCTATGCAATCGGACAGTCGGGTGCGGGTTCGCAAATCGTTAAAATGCAGGCGACGGGTGGCACTTTGCAGGCGGGAACCATGGCAGGAAATTTATCGCAAACTGGCTGCGTTAATTCTGCCAACCCCAAGCTAGCTGCTGCAGCAATGATTCCTTACTCAGTCGAAGTGCCTTTCTGGTCCGACTCGGCGGAAAAAGAACGCTATTTATCATTGCCGGACAATACACAGGTTGGACTCGCGAATGACGGGGATTTTTTATTTCCCGTTGGCAGCGTATTGATGAAACATTTCAAGCTAGGCGATAGATTTATTGAGACACGACTATTTGCACACAGTGAATTAGGTTGGCAAGGTTTTAGTTATGAATGGCGTGATGACCAAACGGATGCGCTTTTGTTGAGTGATGGAAAAGAAAAATTAATCGATGGTGTTCAGTGGCAATATCCAAGTCCTGGCCAATGCCTGAGTTGTCATACACAAGCCGCCAATTTCGCGTTGGGCTTGGAAACCCTGCAATTAAATAATCCGCTGTTATACGGCGCGAGTGGTGTTACGGCTAACCAATTAGATACGCTTGCACATATCAATATATTTTCTTCAGCGGTTAGTACCGAACAAAAAACACAAACACTTTTTTCAGCGGATGATGCCAATGCAAGCGTGGCGCAACGAGCGCGAAGTTATCTGCACAGTAACTGCAGCAACTGCCATCGCCCCAGCGGCCCAACGCCGGTGAATATTGACCTACGCTTTACTACCGCACTGTCGGCAATGCAAACCTGCAATGTGCAACCGGTCGCAGGCGATATGGGAATCGCTAACGCGCAGCTTGTCGCCCCGGGGGAACCTACACGCTCTGTATTGCTTGCGCGAATGAAGGTGCGAGACCAATACCAGATGCCTCCGTTCGGGTCGCATCTGGTTGATGAAGCTGGCGCTCAGTTAGTGGAGCAATGGATTGCGAGCCTTGCCACTTGCCAATAATTAGGTAGGCTAATCGCCCTCGCCAGCATTGGCGAGGGTTTTTAACTCTTGCCATAGGCTGCGTTCAGCTATCGCCTTTTTCCGTAGTTCTTCCAATTCTGTGCGAGAAAAAACGCGACCATTTTTA
>DATIGS010000293.1:0-4039 GCA_035481425.1 Cellvibrio sp.
AAAACGTTGGAACTACTCGAATTAAATCCCCATCACCCTTCACTGCGATTGCATGGCCTGCAGGGGCGATTAGCAGGCCTTTCATCAGTCTCCATCAATATGAGTTACCGCATAGTGTTGCAACTCATCATCACTGATAAATACATTATTTTGGTGGATGTGGGGAGTCATGATCAGGTGTATTGATTGAAAGATTGGTGAAGTCCAGGTTAATAGAAAATAATTAATGTCGTTAGTAAAAAAGGAAATCAACGAAATGAAAATGGCTTTTGTTTTAACGTTAAGCGCATTGCTCTTTGCAAACTTCAGTAATGCCGAAGAACCACTGCCAGAATTGGAAATTAAAAATATCGACGAGGGAGTGTATATGCACATTTCCTACGAAAAATATCCAAGTTGGGGTTTGGTTGCGTCTAATGGACTGGTAGTGGTCGAAGGTAAAAACGCCTATATCATCGATACTCCGGTGTCTACCAAAGACACTGAAAAACTGGTGCAATGGATCGATGCGCAAGGCTTCAAAACTGCCGCCAGTATCTCTACGCACTTCCATTCCGACAGCACGGCGGGAATTGGTTATTTAAATTCCAAATCCATCCCGACTTATGCTTCTACACAGACAAATGAACTGCTCAAAAAGAAAGGCGACGAACAAGCCTCGCACTCGTTTGATAAAAATCCCTACTGGCTAATCAAAAATAAAATTGAAGCCTATTACCCAGGTGCTGGCCACACGCCCGACAATTTGGTGATCTGGTTGCCCGAGCAGAAAATTTTATTTGGCGGCTGCTTTGTCAAACCCGAAGGCCTGGGCAATCTCGGCAATGCAGTAATAAAAGACTGGCCAGCTTCAGCTGAAAAACTTATCCAACGCTACAGCAACGCCAAAATAGTAGTACCCGGCCACGGCGCAATGGGCGATGCATCACTGCTGGAAAAAACCAAACAGCGTGCACTTGAGGCGGTGAGGGATAAAAGTCCGAACCTAAAATAATGTCTTTATAATTTTTCTCGATGGTCAGAAGGTGTTACCGAAAAGTAAATTCACTTGGCACCAAAAACAACATTGTGATATATAGTGGAGTTGCTAGATATTCATAATAAATATGCTAAGTGATAGAGAATTGTATGAAGAAAATAAAATTTTTAGCTGCCGCTATCCTTTTTTCAGGCTGTACAGCAATAGATGTTAAGCAAGTGGATTCATCACATAACATTGAACATGTCTGTATTGAAAATAATCCTAAAGTAATCGTCACAGATTTTGTTAGCACTGTTGAAGATGTATTCAATGACCACGGAATAAGTACAGAAATTTATTCTGGAGAATTTCCAAATCACTGTGTTTTCAAGCTTACCTATACTGCATTACGAACATGGGATATTACGCCCTACCTAAGTCACGCTGAATTGCGCTTATTCAAAGATCGTGAGCGAATTGGTTATGCTGAGTATCACTTGAATGGTGGCGGAGGCTTTGCGTTAAATAAATGGGCAAGTGTAAAAAGTAAAATGACACCTGTTGTGAATCAACTTTTAGCCCAATATAAGTAAATAGTAATACTGCATCAGTATTAGTTAACAAATAAATCGACGTATATCAGTTCGTCGATTTATGAAACCCAATTTTCCAATCTCAATCCTTCTATCCGCTCAAACTCGCGCAAATTATTGGTCACCAATACTAGGCCGTGGCTGCGTGCATGGCCGGCGATGTGTAAATCATTAACCCCGATGGGTGTGCCTTTGCGTTCGAGTGTTGCGCGAATATCGCCGTAGTGAGCGGCGGCATTATTGTTGTAGTCGAGCACTTCAAGGCGGGAAGTGAAATTGTCGATTTGTTGCAGGTTGTGTTCGGGTTGTGCGCTTTTTTCCGCGCCGTGTAATAACTCTGCCAGCGTAATGCTGCTGATGCACAATTGCCCCGCATGGCGATTAAACGTATCCAGGACTTCAATAGGACGGCGCTTGATTACATAGATAGCAATATTGGTATCGAGCATATACTTGAGCATGAACAAACGTCCCGGTCAGTGTTGTTATTAAAAGTTTCAGATTAACGCAGAGGTGATTAGAAGGATTCGCGCTCACTTTGTTCCTGAGTGGCGCGTTCAGTTAAAAAGTCGTCGCTGACACTGGATTCACCCAAAAAGAAACTATCCCAGGTCTTATCGGCGGGGGAGAGAATGCGATCAGCGCCTTGAATGCGCACGTTCACTTTTTTCACATTTTCAGGAAATCGCGCCTCCGCGGGCAAGCGAACAGCCTGAGTGCGGTTATTTGTAAACACTGAACCGGTAGACATGGTCGCTCCTGAAAGATTTAGGGTAGGTCAAAACTGATTAAATTCTAATCGCTGTTTTGCTATATGGCAAATGTATATAGCATCATTCGATTGTTCGCCATTCGCTTATTTGATCCTATACCCACTCAAACTCCCGATCGCTTCCAGTGCCGTTTGCGCAGTGGCGCGGCCTTCCAGGTTCATCGCCACCAGAATTTTTTTGCCGCTGTGGGTGAGGGCGTGGATTTTGTAAAGTTCCTGATAACCTTTGGCACTGTTTCCGCGTACACCGGCGGTGATGTGCAACTTGGCAATATCAGCGCGCGGGATTTGATCGCGCCCTATGGCGATGCCGAGCCAATAGCGTTGGCTGATCAGACCATTGTGATCGAGCTTGATGCGCAAACTGGTAAACAGCCACTTTAGGCAGATAAACGCAATACCGCCGCCGATCACCGTAAACGCCCAGACAATAATCGCTGGCGCGTTGGCTTCGGCGCGCATCAACAAGCCAGCGCCAAAGAAAAATAACCCACACACCAACCCCACCAAATTATTGCCCCAGTGGTGCAACATCGGGAAATACATGGCGACGCCGCCGGGGATTTGCTCGATGTTCGCAACGCTTTCGATCAGCGCTTCATGCTCTTCATTTAATAGCGGATGCTGGGTGCTCAATGGCAAATTCGCCTGGGATTTTTCAACAGTTGCAAAGACCGGTAATTCAAATTGACGATGCAAATCAACGCCGGGTAAGTCGGCGTTCACATCCAAACGCCAGAAACGATAACTGCTGCTGTGTGGTTCAGATGCAGGCAAGTTGGTGGGTACCTCAAACGCAATCGCCAGCAAGGTGCCGTTGGTGGGCGATGGATGTGTATGCGCAAGTCCACTCGCCTGCCAGAGCACTTTTTCATGGCGGCTACGATTTTTGCCGCTGCCGCTTTCATAGCTGTGCACGCACTGCAAACTCACCGGAAAACGCTGCTGGCCGTTGTAAGTGACGGGCACTTCCAGCGTGCCGCCGACTTGCCCGCCGATGCTGCCGGGATAGGGATCGAGTGTTAGTGTTAGCTGCCCGAATTTGTACCAGCTGAGGGTGAATTTAATCGCCCATACCAGCATATAAATTCCCGCCAATGGAAATATAGCGGCAATAAGGATGAGCTTATTGCCGGATGCGAATTCTTCGGGAATTGCCAGTGTTGCCGGCAGTGAAATCAAATTCCAAACCAGCGCAAAAGCCCACATAAACCAGACGCTGTTTTTGGCTTTGCAGGTGACTTGATTGCGTGCCCACTCTTGCTGCCCAAGCCAGGGTTTTGTGTTGCTCTCGGGATGGTCAGTTGAACCGGTTTTTGCCTTGAACGCAAAGATCATTAAAACAATACCGATACCGCCAAAGATCAACACAAAAATCATTTTGAAACCGAGCAGGTTCCAGCGCATGTCGCGATTGAGTACAGCATCGGAAGGATCATTCGGATTGACCCAGGCCGGCACCGCGAGCTGGTTGTTCAACGCGTATTTCAGCTCTGCTGCGAGATCCTGATGGAAACTGCCGATGTTATCGCTGCCGCCCATGATCGCCACCCGCTCGCTGGTGTAATCCGCCATTTGATAGCGATAGCTGTAATGCGCAACGACGTTATAAGTGTTGCTGCTGTCGCCGCGGTTAATGGTTAAGTCCGCGTATAACAAGCGCGCCTGCACCTGCGGCCAGCTTTTCATTTGCTGCCATTCATACAGGCTCGG